>JAYGDG010000909.1:0-1944 GCA_046583015.1 Pirellulaceae bacterium
TTCTTTGGCATGAGGGCCTCGGCTGGAGTTTGGCGGTTGAGGCGAGTGTCGGTGCGAGGGCGGACGAGCTTTGCTACTTCGGCGTCCACTGCTTCGGGAGTATTTATGGCTACGGTGGTTTCTGCTATGGACTCGTTGACGTTGATTTGACGGTCTAAAGCTTGCGGAGCACTCACGGGCTCTTGGAGAACGGGCTTAACCTGGACTCGTGGTAGGGACTCCAGCGTCACGGCGGTGCGTGAGGGCAATTGTGGGATGGCGGAGTCGCTAACTATGGCCATGTTGGGGTTTTCTGTGATTTGTCGGACCACGTCAGAAGTCTGAACCGTTTGCACCGATCTTAAGTCCGCAACTTTTTCGTACGCTTCCTGGCCAGGTTTGTGTGACTGGTGGAGTTCCTCGCTGGGAATTTTCGAGGCGACGAGCATACTGCGAAAGGTCTTCTTCACGGACTTGAGTAAGTCGCTGTCGAAATAGACATAAAAGGATCCTGCGCCGAGAATGAGGTGAATGGCCATGGCCCAGACAAAGAAGACCGGGACACTGGCTCGTTGGAAAGACATCCTCCTCAGGTACCAAATAAGGCTGGCCAGCAAGGCGGCCCCCAACAGCAACAGACCAACCCACCACCAGTGCACTTTAAAGAGGTCCATAAGTCCGAAGACGACTCGTCGGAAGAAGGCGGCCAGCGACGAAAGCTGGCTATAATCGCGTCCCTCCAGGACTTCAACTTCGATCGCGTGGCTTTGGTAGAGGTCATAGCGGGCGGCGGCTGTCTCTGCGCCACTCCTGGAAAAATAGATTTCAAAGCCGCGTTGGCCGAGAGCGGGTTCCAATTCATGGAAGGGAGTGTTGATTCCCTCCCCAAGATTTTCCGGGGCACCATGTCCGACTTGCCGAATGCGGGCGCGATAGATATCGAAATTCTTCGCTTCACCGTCGCGTTGTGGGCGGTCGGAGGCGAAATACAAAAATGATCCCGTCGGATCAACATACGGGGAGCCATCGTTCGCGTCGGACCGGTTTAAACTTGTCAACGGGGCTGCTTCACCCCAGGGGGCTTCGCCGGAAACGCGTTGGGCTCGGAAGAGATTGTATTGGTTGAAACCGATAGCTGCCCGCAGCGTCGAGGTCCAGCGGTCTGGGCTGCGAGTTGGCCGGGTGGATTGGTCGTCTTTGGACATATTGGGTGATTGATTGCTACTGAAATAGATCGTCTTTCCATCTGGTGAGACGAAAGGATCAGTTTCATCAGCGATCGTGTTGACTCGGTTTCCTAAGCTAACAGGGGGTCCCCATCCCGTGGCGGTCCGTTCAGAGCGATAGAGATCAAAACCTCCCAGGCCCCCTTCGCGATCGGAATAAAAGTAGACGGTTGCTCCGTCGGCACTAAAGGTTGGTCCGATGTCGTCCCCAGAGGAAGCCAGGGGCTCAATGCGTGTAACCGGTTCCCAGTGATCATTTGTTAAGTGGCTTTGATAGATATCGAGGTCGTGGTTGGCAGTGCGCAGCGTCAAGTAAAGGGTTTGACCATCGGGGCTAAGTTGTGGTCGCAGAACGCTCGCCTGTGCAGCCTTGGGTAAGGATGGCACGGCAGCAGGTTGCGCGGGCTGCCAGATGATTTGTCGACGTGGCGGCGCATCCTGGGTCTTCCATGCCTGCTCCCCGTCCAGCGTGAGAATGCGGTTAGCCGCGGCGGGATAAAGCCAGTACGCGACGCCTCCCAGCAAGGGGAGCAGCAGCAAGAGCAGAAGTCGGCGACCAGTGATCTGGCGTTTCGCCGTTTCTGGTTTGCTCGTTGTCATCGGATTGAGGCTCTTAGACAGGTAACGTTGTTGGGTGGATCGATCAATTCTCTTTGGGCAGTACAGTACATCGGTAGTCAAGGTCCTCCCGCTTGCAGAGACCCATCACGGTTAAGGGGTGCTTGAATGGCACCTCCTG
>JAYGDG010000011.1:0-6992 GCA_046583015.1 Pirellulaceae bacterium
TTTTTGTTGGGGCCAAGGTGACGGGAGGAGATTTTACAGACGCCACGATCGACCGTGCCCGTTTTTGCGAAGCCGACTTAACCGAGACCATTTTCCGCTACGCGCGTGTTACGGAGACTGATATGTCAGGGGTGTGCTTAGATCGTGCTGATATGAGCTTGGCTGAGTTACGATCCAACTTCAACGATGCCAGCATGGTGCAAGCTGATTTACGTGGCTCGAACCTGACTTCGACAAACCTCAACGGTGTCAATCTGACTGACTCAAATCTGGCGGATGCGACGCTTGCCGACGCCCAGATGTCACGCGTACGGATGACAGGTGCTATTGGGCCTGGTGGCCAGCGTGTCAAAAGCCCGTCGGAAAAAACGACTCAGAAATCGCCCTGGTGGCAATTCTGGAAATCGTAAACTGGCAAGTTCCTTTCTGTCGCCGCCTGCTAACAGAATGCCAGGTTATTCATCCTGTCTGGGCCAGCACGTAAGGCCCCTTGGGAATCACCGCGATACGCGCCTGCTCCCCATATTCTTGCAGCGAGTCAGCGACCGCCTGCTCCACCGAGGGTGCACTTTCCACAAAGAGCCGATTGATAGTCTGCGGCGGTAATCCATCACTCACTATTTTTACTTTTGCCTTGCGGCGTACTTTAGCCAGTTCCTCTAACTGCCACTGATCCATCACGAAGTAATCCGTGTTGAGAATACGGTCTACGAAGGCCTCCAGGTCGGTGTTTTCATCGAACAGTTGCTCGAACTGTGGGCTGCCAATTCCCTCGCTAAGACTGGCGGCCATCACGATCGTGCCTCCCTCCTTGACCACTGGCAGGGCGCCGGCCAGACCTTTAACTGCCTGGTAAAAAGTTGTATCCAGTGGATAGCCAGCACAGCTGGTTACCACGATATCAACTGGTTCCTCTACCGTATCAGTGACCACGTCTCGGCAAAAATCGACGCCTTCCAGGAATGCCTGTTCCATGTCCCCGGCTACAAACGCCAGGGGTCGGCGTTGTGAGTCAATCACAACATTCACAATAAAATCGCAACCGGTGTGACGAGCAATCCAGGTATTCTCTTCATGAACTGGGTTTCCCTCCAAGATGCCACAATCTGCCCGGGGGTCCTCCAAGAACTGCGGGCCGTGCCAGACTTTGATCGTCTCCAGGGCAGCAATACCCGGGCAGACCAGCTTTCTGCCTCCGGAGAAACCAGCCATCAAGTGGGGTTCGATAAGTCCAGTGGTAATCTTCAGGTCAGCTTCGACGTAACGAGAATCAATCCAAATCGGTACACCGCGGGGACTGTCACCCAGGAAGGTGTGTTCCTCCAGCACCTGGCCGTGATGATTCTCAATCCGGTACTGGTCCGCAATCTCTTGCCCCACCAGTTCAACCAGTTCATCCCCTTCGTTGGGCCGATGCAATCCGGTAGCAACGAGAATCAGGATCTGCTCACGTGCCAAACCTGCCTCTTCGAGTGTTTCCAGCAATGATTGAAGAATCAACTGATTCGGCACAGGTCGAGTGATATCAGAGATAACGACGCAAGCACTACTGCGACCTCGAGCCAACTCAAGGAGGGGTGGAGAACCGTTAGGGTTCTGCAACGTTTTCCTGAGAACCGCGTCAGGATCTTCCAGGGGGATCGCGTTTTTATAGGCCAGCGTCCGGACAACTCGGTCATCCGGCAACTCCACCTCCAGCCCTGATCGTCCATACTCTAGACTGACCTGCATCAGGCTTCCGGCTCCTCGGGAGCGGCTTCAAGAGTAGCGGCGATTTCTTCGGTTTCTTCTTCGACCTTCTTGGCCTTCTTCTTCCGTTTCAGTGCAACTTTCTCGATCCGTACCTTTGGCAAGCCAAAGACGGAATCTCCTTCTTTCCAACGTTCGGTCTCTTTTAACTTCTCCAAACGCTCGGAGCGCTTCAGGACGTTGCGATTACTCAACATCCCCTTGCGAACTCGTAAACTTCTATCAATCGTCATCGTTCAACTCCAGCCGCCGAAAAAATCTCAATCTCGCCTAAGAAACTCGAGTTTTCCAGTATACGTGTCTTCGGCGGGCAATACAACGGGAAGCAGAATGAAACTGAGCTAGATTTCAATGCTCACCAGCGGGCCTACTCTTCATCCTTTTGGCATGATTGGATCATCGACAGAAAAACGTCTGTCGATTGTGGTCTGTCATCCGCATTGGGCCTGATGCAACGGCTGATAGCCGTCGCCAGGGTCCGATTTAAATTTGGCTTATATTCCAGAATATCGGTCGGTTCCTGGGTATCGTGGGCTAAAGCCGCCTGTCCCGTGGTATCGGTCACCGGCCAGGGTAAGTGAAGCGTACACAATTGGTAGGCTGACATACCAAGAGCAAAAATATCGACTCGATGGTCTGTCCAGCGACGGCGAATAATTTCGGGGGCCATGTACAAGGGAGTCCCAGTGCGGTTTCCCGGCTGATGAAATAGCCGCTGGTCAGGAATCGTCAGACCAAAATCAAATAATGTCGCCTTTTCCCCGCCAGGGCTGCAAATGTAATTCCGGGGACAGACGTCACGGTGAATGAAACCCCGTTTATGAACTTCCCCCACAGCTTCAGCCATCTGCCGAATCAGCTTGAGCTTTTTCCCCTCAAAAATCGGATCCTGGTCACGAATCAAAGTCTGCATGCCCGGTCCTTCGATGTACTCCATTACGATAAACCTGTCGCCAGTAGTCGTAAAACCATGCTCAAACGTCTTGACGACATAGGAATGGTCAAAAGACAAAGCGATCTCTCCTTCCGACGGTTTGTCTAATCCGCGGAAACGCATTTCAAAAGCATCCGTCTTTTTACTGTCAGCGATCTTCAGGCCAACTACCTCATCCCGTTCCCGATCCAAGGCCATGAAGAAATTCGACATCGTGCCTGAGATTGCTGATCTGAGCACTTCAAAACGAGCCTCCAAGTCCACCGGCTTGGACTTGGGAACTCTCTTGAATCGATCAAAGAAACCCATTCAGCTAGACATCCTTTTCTTTCATGCTGTCATTCCAGTAGGACTCAATGCACAAGTCCCCGGTCGGAGAAGAGCAATCAACGGATGCCCCGAAGATCCCACCATGACTGTTTCATTTTCCACAATAATCAATCGTGCGGGCAATCTCGCTCTTGAGCTTTTCTCGAGGGACAATACGGTCAATGTAGCCATGTTCGAGAAGAAATTCACTGGTCTGGAATCCCTCTGGCAACTCAATACGAATCGTTGCTTTGATCGTTCGTGGGCCGGCAAATCCGATCAATGCTTTCGGCTCAGCAAAGATGACATCTCCAAGCGCTGCAAAACTGGCGGCCACGCCTCCCATCGTCGGGTTAGTTAAGACAGAAATGAACAGCCCACCAACCTGGCTGTAATTCGCCAGTGCCGCCGAGACCTTGGCCATCTGCATTAAGGACAAAATGCCCTCATGCATACGAGCCCCACCACCCGAGCCACTGATGATGATCAGGGGAAGTTCTTCTTCCGTTGCCCGTTCAATCAGTCGAGTCAGCCGTTCCCCCACCACCGAACCCATGCTACCCATGATAAAGGCGGAATCCGTGACACCAAACGCCACACGTCGTGCGCGAATCATGCCGGTTCCGGTCAGTGCCGCATCCGATAATCCGGTCCTATGTTGCTCAGCTGCCAAGCGGTCAATGTACTTTTTCTTGTCTTCAAACTCTAAAGGATCGGCCGGTCGTAAATCCTCATCCCACTCCTCGAAAGTCCCCTCGTCCAGTACCTGAGCAATACGATCCTTGCCAGAGACGTAAAAGTGATAGTCGCATTCGGGACAGACATTATGGCGCTGCTCGGCAGTCTTACGAAAAATAACGCTATGACAACCGGGACAACGTTCCCATAAACCTTCTGGAACTCCCCGTTTAGGCCGTTTCATCTGTCGCTTCACTCACTCTGGATAAGGTAACCATTGTCAGACCCGAACCACCCAGGCCGGTCCCTACTGTTTGTTTTATGTTCCTTCTGACTTCGACTCAACGCCTGTTTGGCCCAGTCTGGAGGCTGTGGTCAAAAATCGACACCCGGCGACTTGATGTCGCCACCCCTCAACCGGCCGGCAAACCGAGGCCCCCTGAACTGACGTAACTGTACCGTCTCAATCAGTTTACCATGGATAGAGTCGTCCTGACGGGCATTTCTACCAGTTCCCAACAGCTCGCGCTCTCTCCCAGAAAGCGAGTTCCAGAAGATACCAGCAACTGATCTCTATTGGTCGGCTTCGGCAGCTAGTTTCTTGAGCCGTTCGACTTCCGCCCGGTAGGGCCGCTGGTTGAAAATTGCTGACCCTACCACAAGCGTGTGGGCACCGGCAGCCACGCAATCCGCGATGGTCTCGGCATTGACTCCGCCATCAACCTGCAAGATCCAGTCCTGGTCAGACCGATCTCGCAACATTCGCAGCCGTTCCAAGGCCACTGGATTAAACTCCTGTCCCCCAAAACCAGCCTCAACGCTCATGATCAAGACCATGTCACAAGCTGCTAACCCCGGTTCCAGCGTTTCGAAGGGTGTTGATGGATTGAGAGCCAAACCCGCGCCAAGTCCCATCTGCTGGATGGTACCGAGTACCCCGGCCACATCTTCACACGCTTCCACGTGCACGGTGATCACATCGGCACCAGCATCTGCAAATTGCTGCAGGTAACGCTGGGGCTGTTCAATCATGAGATGAACATCTAGCGGTAATTTCGTGAGCCGGCGGAAAGCTTCAACCAGCGGCATCCCGTAAGTCAGGTTTGGAACAAAGAGCCCATCCATCACATCAAGATGAAGTGCAGTGATGCCGGCTTCTTCCAGTTCACGAACTTCGCGTTCCAGGTTCCCGAAGTCACAGCGTAACAGGGAAGGAAAAATATGGGGGGCACCTTCTCGAAAAGATGCTAATACGTCACGTCCTGGCATGAAGTCAATCTCTCGGTAAGCAATTAATCCTCGTATTCCAACTCTTGGCTCTGAGGCAACTCATCTAATTGATCCAGACCAAACAGCCCCAGGAATCGTTCTGTCGGGAAGTAGCACGGTTTACGTGGCTTTTCTCCGGTTCGCTCGACCCGTAGCAACCGTCGTCGAACCAACTGTGACAAAATACTGCTGCTGTTACGACCTCTCAAGTCATCAATTTCTACGCGCGTTGCTCCGGGGCGGTAAGCAACAATCGCCAGCACATCAATCGCCTGCTGGGACAGTCGGGCTTCTCGAATACGTCCATAAAACTTCTCCCGAAATTGAGAGAATTCAGGGCGTAATCGCATCAGGTATCCAGCACCAACAGAATCTACCTGGTAGGGACAACCGCGATTGTCATAACGTTCGTTGAGCTCCTTGACCAATTTGTCGATTTCCCGCGGACTGACACCTCGCAGCAGAGCAGCAACCTGCTTTGCCCCTAAGGGTTCGTTCTCTGGATTGCCAACAAACAGCATCGCTTCGAGGATACTCAAAGGAGTCACTTCAACCGACGGAACTGGCTCTGGCTCAACTACTTCCTCGTCGCTGAAATCCTCCGACTCGGCTGACGACTCATTCTCTGACGCTTCACTGGAGTCGTCATCTCGCTTGATTAAGGCTGCATAAATGCCACTTAGTTCATCCAACGAGGGTCCGCGACCTGTCCCCGGGTCACTCTCAGCATTGGACCGCAGGTCTCCCGTTGAGTCAGCATCAACCGGTTCCAGCTCCGGTAATTCTGGTTCATCGGAATTCGACTTGTGGACATCTGCCATGGACCCACTATAGATGGCAAGATCGCTTGTAAGCAAGTGGAGTTGCCACTCGTTACGTCCAGCGTTTAGCAACCTCTGCTTTCATAAACGCCAGGCCATCACGAGACAGCTGTTCTTCACTCTCGTACATCCGCCGCCAGATCTTGGTCGCTGCGACCAGCTCTGGCAAGGCCAGTCCGAAGGCTTCGATCATCAACCAACCATCGTAACCAGCTGCGTGAAGCGCATCGAACGTCGCATCCCAGGGCACAGCACCTTGACCAGGTGTGCTCCGATCGTTCTCAGAAATGTGAACGTGACAGAGTACGTCAATGCAGTCACGAATGGCCGCCGCGGGATCTTTTTCTTCGATGTTGGCATGAAACGTATCGTACATCATGCGGCAATTCGGATGATCCACTTCGCGAACAAAGCGAGTGGAATCGGCATGGCAATTGAGCAAATACGTTTCAAATCGATTCAGACACTCGACCCCCAGCATCACTCCTGCCTCGCCAGCATGTTCAGCAACCTGTCGCATACTGTCGACGCCCCATTTCCATTCATCCTCGGTAGGACCCTGGCCGCTAAAAAGACCGATCGCCGAATGGTAAGGTCCAACGAGGGTTTGCGCACCCAATGCCTGGCAGCAGTCCAGTGTTCGCTTGTTACCATCGACTCCCAGGGCACGAACCGCCGCGTCGGGACTGATCGGATTGTCCTCTTCCAGGCGGATCGTCACAGCCGTCCGTTCCAAACCTAGATCATCCAAGCGACGACCCCAGTCAGCATAATCCAAGTCCAGGTTGAACATCGGTGCTTCGATTCCGTCGTACCCCATCTCCTTGAGCGATTCGAGTACAGGCACCATGTCATCGTTCAGTTCGCCGGACCAGAGCAACAAATTCATTCCGTACTTCATCAAATCTCTCCTTGGGAATATCGAGTTGAAAGGCAATCGCCACAGTTCACGACGGGTCGGCAGTCAGCAAATCCTCTTTGCGGTCTCGCACCAGCGGCCGGACGGTTTTCAGTAAATCGCAGGTCTCGTCGGGTAACAAAGGCAGTTTTACTCGCCGCATGACCTGGTTCAAACGTCTTAGCAGTTTGCCATCATCCGTATAGTCGTACAAGAACCGCTCGGCAGAAAAGAGCCCAATAAATCTCTCTAAACCCTGGACCGGCCGGGGTGACATTGCATTGAAGGCCGCTTCCACCAACTGCCCATCCACAGAATCCATTACCTGATAATA
>JAYGDG010000079.1:0-3672 GCA_046583015.1 Pirellulaceae bacterium
AGTGGTTCATCCGGAGCAAGATGAACGCTTTCGATACCATCGCTGTCGGATTTACCTGGATGATGAGCGCAAGTGTCCGATTCACTTTGAAGCCTTTGGCTGGCCCGCCTCCCAGGGCGCCGAGCCGCCGCTGCTCGAACAGTACACTTATCTCGATGTGAAAACGAACGTCGGTTTGACCGATGCGGACTTTAAGCTGAAAGACTGATGCTTCAGTACGCTACAGAGTCAGCTGATAGAAACGCGTGGCAGTGCCGCCAAAGATCATTTGTTGTTCATGGTCGCTAAGCGGCTTCAGCAGCTCTCTGAGCCCCCGGTAAACCTCGCCATAAGTACCGGCCAGTTCACAGACAGGCCAATCGGAACCGAACATGCAGCGTTCTGGGCCGAAGGCTTCCAGCGCGATGTCGACGTAAGGCTTCAGGTCATTGATTGTCCAGTGTTGCCAGTCAGCCTCGGTGATCATGCCAGAAAGTTTGCAATAGACATTGGGAAACTCAGCCGCACGGCAGAAGTGGCTTTGCCAGTTATCAAGTCGCGCGGCCCTGATCTCCGGTTTCGACAGGTGGTCGATGACCAGCGGCAACTCTGGTACGGCTGCCGCTACGGTTGCTGCATGGTGGACATGTTTGACGTAAAAGAGCAGGTCAAAGGGTACCTGGTGTTTTTCAAGTACTTGTAAACCACGCAGGATATCCGGACGGATGATGAAGTCATCATCCGGTTCATCCTGGGTCACATGACGAATTCCAGAGAATTTGGAGTGTGCTTTCAACCGGAGCAGTTGTTCTTCGCACTGGGCCGAGGCCAGGTCGACCCAGCCGACCACACCGGCCATGAAGTCATGCTGGTCTGCCAGTCCCAGCACCCATTCGGTTTCTTCGAGGTTATGCTGGGTCTGAACGAAAATGGTCTTGTCGATCCCAGCCTCTCGGATCAGTGACTCCAGGTCTGGGGGCAAGAAACTGCGTCGGATCGCGGCCAGCGTCGGCTCGTTCAGCCAGCTGTAGTCAAATCGCCCCAGTTCCCAGTAGTGATGGTGGGCATCGATCGTAACAGGCATTGCGGCTTTCTCATCCGACCGTCACCAGGTCGTTAGCGTGGATTTAAGTCGGTTGCGGATCGTTGTTTTCTGGACGTCCTTCATGATAGAACCAGTTGTGAATAGGCTGCAGGATCGTTTGCACTTCTGCGAGCAGCGTTTCATCGAGTGGTTCCTCGATCCATTGGACCCATTGAGCAACACGCTTAGGGTTTGCTGAACCGGTAATGCAGGTGGTCATGTCCGTGTTGGCGACCGAGAATTGAACGGCCAGTTGAGCAATATCGACTCCCTGGTCCTGGCAATGTTTTGCGGCGGCCTGGCAAATCGCCCGTACTTCGTCGGTGGCCTTATGCCAGGGAGGCAGTGGGGCATTGGTCAGCAAGCGTGCCGAGAAGGGGGCTGCGTTCATAATGCCAACCTGTTTTTCTTGAAGATACGGTACCAGGTCGGCAAACATCGTGTTCTGAAGCGTGTAATGGTTGTAGGAAAGGACGACATCCAGGTCGGTCTGGTCCAGGATAAATGGGAAGTTGTTCATGGGGTAGCCGGAGATGCCAACGAACCGTACTTTTCCCGCCTGTTGAACTTCCTTCAATTGAGGAAGCGTTTCCTCAACGATCTGCTGCCGTTCCACGAACTCGATATCATGGCAGAGACAGACGTCGAGGTAATCGACTCCCATTCGGTGCAAACTGATGTCAACGCTTTCGACCACACGTTTGGCCGAGAAGTCAAAATGTGCTGCGTCGTAGCGACCCAGTTTTGTTCCCAGGTAATATTGATCCCGCGGGACATCCTTGAGGGCGACACCGAGCAGCACCTCGGACATCCCGCGACCGTAGTAGGGGGAGGTGTCGATGAAGTTCATGCCGGAATCAAGCGCCACGCGCACGGATCGCAGGGCTTCATCAAGGTCCACGGAACGAAACTCTTGTCCCAGCGAAGAAGCTCCGAAACTCAGCACGGATAAATCCAGTCCGGTTGAGCCGAGCGAGCGAAATTCCATAGCTTGTGAACTCCAGGAAGCGTGCGATGTTTAGTCGTCCATCCGGACGCCGATGGTGAGCAGCAGGTTGGCGAAACGCTGCTGGTCGGCAGTTTGAATCGTGAGCACGTGGTCTCCCGTCTTGACCGCCTCGTAGAAATCCCATTTTTCGATAGGTTCCAGGGCCAGTCCCAGTTCTGCCTGTTGAATCACCTGGCGATATTCTTCCCAAACGGGTGGATCTTCGCTCAGGGCATAAGGACCGTCGGTTTCGTACATCATGGTGTTGGCAGCTTCGATCGGAATCGCGGTCACCAGGGCACTGAGGACCTGGGTGCAGGTGACGACTCCCGGAGAGAGATTCAGGCTGACCAGTTCAGCTCGCGGGCCCAGCGTCGAGGAAGCTGGGTAATTTCCATCGGCGATCAAGACCTTGCTGTGATGGCCGGCGCGCGCCAGGATTTCATTAATCTTCGGGTGGATCAAGGTATGTTTTAACATGAGTTTACCAGTTCCCTAGTTAACCTGTTGCATGCCCGACTGCAGGGCATCTAAATGACGTACAAAGTGATCAGCGAGGACTTCCCGATAGGTGTCGGGATGTTGTTTGAGAATGTCGTGGACCAGCGGGCCGAAGCGTTCGTCGGTCAGGACAGAGCCAAAGGTGCAGTGGAGTATCTGGCGTCCCAGGTAGGTAAAGCCCTTACCTGCTGGCACATCATCCCACATCTCCAGGTATATTTTTTCCAGTTCCGTTGCCGATTCGATCTCGCTCGCTGGCAGTGCTGATTCGAGGGTTGCCGACAGGTGGTAAGTCGCCCGGTCCGTCTCGTAACGCGAGCGCGAGAAATCAACCAGCTCGCGCAGCAGGGGTTCCTCGTGGCGAGCCACCACGCGGAGTGCTTCCAGGTAACTGGTGCCCGCGGTTTTGACGTGGAACAAACCCCGGGTGGAGCGGGCCAGGGCGGCATACATGGAAATCTTGTCAGAGCCGGAATGCAGGCTCAATTTGTACGGTCCCAGCAGCCTCGCGATGGCGGCATGATCATTGAGCGAAGCTTCCAGGGCATCGACATCACCCTTGTAATCGACTCCCTTCTCAAAGTCCCCGATAAATCGGGGTGCCAGGCTGACCAGTTTCATGCCACCGGCAATACACTGGTCGGCAATGATATAGTGTTCGGCCAGCGTGGTCGGCTGTTCTGTCTCATCGACACTCAGTTCAATTTCGTGATCATTTTCGGCCGCCGTTTGAACCTGCTCGATGTGGCGGGCCAGCATGAGGGCATGATTGAGGGCGGTGCCGTATTTGACCGCTGCTCGCAGACAGGCTTCCTCGCTCAGCACCACTTCCGTTCCCGTGTCGAGGCTGACCGATTTACCACGGTATTGCTCGAGCCAGCTGACCTCGCTTTCGATTTGTGAATATTTTTCCCGAATCGTCGCTTCGTCGTAGTCATCTGCTTGCGCGTCAACATAATCCGACGGGTCGATGGTGAAAAACGTGAACCCGACAGCCGCGGTTACATCGACATCCTCGGTTGTTTTCAAGTGGTCGGCGTCTGCACCGGTCGGCCCGCTCCAGCCGGAATCGACCATGGCTTGTAGAGCATCATCCATGACTGCCCGGGGTGTTCGATTC
>JAYGDG010000109.1:0-3105 GCA_046583015.1 Pirellulaceae bacterium
GATCGGTCTGTTGGTAGTGGCCGCTGGTACCCTGGTTTTCTTCTATACCAACAAACCGGCGAAAGAGATTCCAGCTAAAGATAACAAACCTACCCGGTCTGCTGGCAATAACAAGTCTCCAGTGAAACCTGCCGAAGTGAACCAAGGAACGGTCACCAGCCAGGCGCGCAACTTCACTCACAGTGTCGCTCGCAATGCGGGAAAGTCTGGTCCAGACATTACCGAATCCTGTGAGATTGCAGCTTTCCTGGTCAGTCCCTACTGGCAACAACTGGCAACAAAGAAGACCGTCGAGCAGGAAAAGTTCTACCAGCTTGCCGCACAGGAAGCCATTGAACTCCTCACGGCTGGCCACGGCCTGACTGAGCATGACTCGAAGTTCCGAACTCTACTGGAAAACGTTAACAACCAACCTCGACTAACTGCGGATCGAAAAGAATACGACCAGTACTGGGAGCAAAAGCTCCAAGAGGGACGCCAGGATTACCGGGACAAATATACGCAAGCGTTCGACAAAGAGGCCAGGCGACGGCTCGGGGTCCAAGAGAAATAAGTCAGCTTGCCGGCCGTTCTCTCCGACATCCTACTACGGCAGGGGAACCTGGAAGCCAACATCATCCAATTCCTGGTTCTCCCGCTGGCCGCCATTATCTTTCTGATTCGGGCCCACGCTGTAAAGGAGATAGCCCTGGGCCTTGCGCCGGTAACGAACCGGTTTACCGACGAAGAGATCTTCGGGAATCTTGGCCAGGAACTTTGGCACCAGTTGCTCCAACTGCACTGGATACTGCCCCGTTTCCTGGCGATAGGCAGAGAGCCCAAACGCCACATCAACCAGCCGATTGTTCATCACCAGGCGATCTTCTGCGACAGTCGCCCTGCCAAGCGACGGTAACATCATGGCGACCAGGATATCGGAGAGCAAGCTGCTCAAGACTTTTCCGGGCCCTTTGTCCCGGGCGAAGAGCAAGGTCAACAGCTTTTTCGGATCCGCAGCCGACTTTGCCAGTTCTTCCAGTTTTTGATCAATCTCGGCAAAAGCCGTCTTCCGTTCCTGGTATGTTGGTTTTCGACCGGCAACTGCCAGTTCGTCATACCAGCGGTTACCGCGCCGCATGACATCGTCCCAGTCGCTCATCGTATTGAGCATGGCCCTGGAAACAATATCCTTGAACCCTGGCTTTTCATCCTCGCTTGCACCGCTCAGTTCGTCCAGTTGGTTCAGCGCCGACGGACCGAAACGAACAATCCCAAACGTGACATCCAGGTAGCTAAAGCGTTCGCCGACGTCAATTTTCTCCACGACCGACGGGAGCGGAGTAAGCCCCTGAAGTTTCTCACGCCACGCCTTGAGTTTCTCGGGCGGCAGCTTGCCGTAATGAGCCACCGTCACATCGGCCTGGCAAGCCAGCGAATCAATCGCAATACCGACCAGCGAATCAATCAGGCTCCAGCCCTGGCCCACCACCCGTCCCAGGCGATGGCAAGTGACAGAATCCGCAATCGCTTCATCGATCTTGCCCTGGCTAATGTTCATCGTGATGCGAATCGACAAGGCCCGCGCCAGATCCCGGTACCTTGAAACGCCAGGTAACAACACGCTGACCATCGGAAACTCTTTCTCCGTGGAGATTAACGGAGAGTAATACCGGGGACGCCGCACTGCCTGCTGCAGCAGCTTTAAGGGCTGCTGGTTTACCAGTAGCCACTCGGCGAGCAGCGGAAATTCACGTTCCGTCCAGGCCTTTCCTTGTGCCTGATCAAATTGTTCCCAGACCTTTTCCTGGGCGGCGAATACTTTCCTGCGCACTTGGGGATCAAGTTTCGAAAACTCCTTCTCACTAACGTTTTTCCCTACCACAGCACGCTGCACCAGTTGATCAAGCGTGACGAAGTAGTTCCCTTGAATCGGCAAGGGGGCTATCCCCAGCCGTTTAAAATACTCGGCCCGTAATTCAGGCACGATCTCCCCGGGGCCAATGACCTGGTAGAGTGAGACTGCCGCGTTGTTCTCCACCGTAACACCACGACTTGCTATGGCATTCAAAGCGGCCACGTAATCGACCGTGCCATCCTTTCGCAGCGGTCCAGTGACATAAGTGGTCTTCTTGGAGAGGGTAAAAAGTGGTTTCTGGGGCGCAGTCTTGGCCGGTTCCTGTTGATTGGCCTGAGGTTCATCTGCCGGCAAGTCGCCCTGGCTAAAGGGAGTCAGCCAGCTCAGGCAAATCATGGCACAGACTGCTGTATTTCGTATTGCAGACATCGAAGCTCTCCCATTAGAAACGGACTGTCCTGGTCCTCAGCAGACGACCACCTGCCGTATTGTAACATTCTCAACCAACATGGTCACGCATCCGCACGGACCAGGACATGAAGCAACGCTCACTGGCCAATGACGTACCGCCAGCCGCGACTGCAGGTAAGAGAGACTTTCCAGAGCGACTCCGGCAACTAGTTGGCGTCGGGCTTCTTGGGCTGCAGCTGGATCTTGCGAGGCTGCAGCTGGATCTTGCGAGGCTGCAACTGGATCTTTTGCGGCTGAAGTTGAATCTTGCGCGGCTGACCATTAGCGGCCGGCAATGCCACTGGTCCACGGCGAATCACTTGAGCCCGCATCTCGAATTTCTCACCCTTGAGTTTCTGAAAGTGGTCGCGTTGTTCCTTGCTTAGAACATTCTCGGATTTCGCTTCCTGGTCTTTGCTAATCTCTTTGAGCTTTCCAGAATACTTGGTGCGATCCACGTTTCCTGCACGTCGATCCTGGAACAGCTGCTTTCTCTTCTCGACGGCAGACTGTTCTATTTCCTGAAACTGTTGTTGCTGCTGATCACTGATCTTCAATTTCTTGATGATGGCTTGATCTTGCCAAACCCGTTGACCTTGCATTTGCAAGGCAATTTGGTTCAGTCGCGTTTGCTGCTCCGGTTTCAGCAGCTGGCGAAGTTTCTGTCGGGTTTCTTTCGCAGCCGTCTCCATTTGCTTTCGCCATTCGGCCAGCTTCTTGGTCCGTTCCTCTCCCTGCAAACCGCGAATGACCTGGAACTGCTCCGTTCGTTTCGCGTTCAGCTGCTGGTAGATATCCCTGATCTTATCTTGTTGCGCTAC
>JAYGDG010000134.1:0-13643 GCA_046583015.1 Pirellulaceae bacterium
TGCTTGTTGCCGCCGCCACCTTCTGAGCCATCGAGAAAATTACCCGAATAGAACTGCAAGCCTGGTTGCGTGGTCTGTATTTCCATCACCCGACCACTGGCCGCATCGGTTACTCGAGCCGCAAAAGCCATCGAACCATCCTGGCTACGCAGTGCAAAGCAGTGGTCGTAGCCGAGTGGTTCCAGTTTACTTTCTTGGATCCGTGCTCCCATTTTTTGAGGCTTTCTGAAATCCAGGAAGCCACCCGCAACATCAACTAACTCACCGGTTGGAATAAGTCCGTCATCCACGGCCAGGAACTGATCAGCACCAATTTCCAGTTCGTGGTCCAAGATCGCACCTGACCCGGCACCCGAAAGATTCCAGTAGTTGTGATTGGTCAGATTCACGGGAGTAGGTTGGTCCGTGGTCGCCGTAAACTCCACGCTTAACTCGTTTTCGTTGGTCAACGTGTAGACTACGGTAACATCCAGGTTGCCCGGGTACCCCTCTTCACCATCCTTGCTCACATAATGAAACTTGACCCCCACCGCCGACTCGGTTTGCACTGCTTCCGCCTCCCATAGCACTCGGTCAAACCCATTCTCTCCACCATGCAGATGATTTAGATCGTTATTGGTCGCCAGCGTGTACTCCTGATCGCCTAGTTTGAATTTTCCTTTCGCGATCCGGTTGCAGTAACGTCCGACGGTAGCTCCAAAATAGGGGTGACGCGGCAAATAACCATCCAGGGCATCGAAACCAAGGGTAATATTATCCAATTTGCCATCTCGATCAGGAACTTCTACCGAGGTCACGATGGCTCCATAAGTGATCAACTTAACCACCAGGCCGTTGGCATTGGTGCAGGTATACAAGTCAACCTCTCTGCCATCGGCAAGTTTGCCATAAGACGTTTTGTTCCAGTTCATCGCACTGCCATTCTCTGCTGGTGAGTTATTTGATTGTTCTTGATTTGATTGCTCCTGATCGCCTTCACGTTGACAACCGATTCCAAGCAGTAAACTCAAACAGAATAAAGAGACCAAGCAATTTCGTAGGGTATGAGACATCGAAACAACTCCTGACAACCGGATTCGTAAGTGAGAACTCCTGCAAAAGCGTCCTGGCTCAACATGCCCACGAGTTCCTAAAACAGCTGCGTTCCATGCTGCCCGGCTATTATGGGCCGCTTGGCAGCACGCGTCCAGTAGCAGGCGCAGACCAACAGTCGTTGTGAATCTGAAAACAGAGATGGCCCTGGTGGTCCGACTTTGAGAAACGCTTGAACTACAGCAGGCTTTCCAGCAGCAACCGCATCTTCCGCAACTCACCCACGTGATCAATATCCGGCAGTTCCGTGATGTGAACACATAAGGCGCGGCGGTAATCGACCTTGGATAACTGGTTTACCAGGCGACCGTATTCTATGATCCCCTGACCGACACGAACCTGCATGTCTTGTTCGGTACTGTCTCGCAAGCGAACATGAGAAACGTATTTCATCAGTTTTTCACAACTGCGTTCATCATAGGGACCACAGATGTAATGGCTCGGGTCGAGCGTGATGCCAAGGCCTTCGACGTTATCGCATAGCGATATAACCGTATCAGGGTTTTCCGACAGGCAACCGATCTGGCTGCGAATGCTAATATTGATTCCCGATTTAACACCCATTTTTACCAGTCGGCGAAGTCGTTCAATTTCCTCGTTAAAGGGAGTGCCGAGTTCCGCGGAAGGAACGGTAACGGAAATCACCTTGGTGGCCTTGGCTAACTGGCAAATCGCCTCGAACTGCTGATAATAAGTTTCACCTTCGGCAGCAATCATGACATCGTAAGCCATCACATCCATTCGATTGGTGTGAGCACAAATGGCAATAGACTTCTCTAACTCGGCAGTGACGAATTCAGGTGTCAGCTGAGGACTTCCATCATGGATGGTAATTTCCAGCGCACCGAATGCCAGATCCGCGAGTCGTTCGACCGCTTCTGCTAAAGCCATTTCAGCGTAACAAGCTGTTGATGCAGCGACAAACACTTCTTCAATCCCCTTCTTCTCGGCTCCTGGAAACAAGTAACAAGGCCATAGCTTACCGAGTTCCCTGTCAGTAAGGCAACACCATCCAAAGTAGAAGCGCTTCTGCGGTGGGAGTATAGCCACCGCTGATCCGTCGCCTTACAATGAAACTTCGTTTTCCGTGGGAAAAAAGTTAGTTAGTCCTGTTCCGGTGAGTTGCCGGGTGCGTCTTTGCGGCCAACGGGCGGCCATCAGCGCCTGATCCATCATCCCAAGAGGTTTCTCGTTATGTCATCAAGTTCTGATCCTCCAACCGAAGATGCTCCGAAACCCGCTGCTCAAGCTCCGGATCCTGCTCCCATGGCCCCTACGGTCATTGTCCAAACCAATGGGGGTGGACGCCTGCAACGTTTCTTGAGTTTCGTTGGCTGGACTGGATTTATCTTGTGTGCGTTTTCGTTGATGAGTCATTTGGGTGCCAAAACTGACTATTTTGACACTTCCGAGGGTATCAAGGAGCAGTTTCATTCACGCTCCCAGGATGCCCAAGACAAGATTGCCATCATCTCCATCTCCGGAGTGATTCTAGAAGGGGATGGTTTTGTTAAACGGCAAATTGACCGTATTCGAGCAGACGATGACGTGCGGGCCGTGGTTTTACGTATCGATACCCCGGGTGGCACGGTGACTGGTTCGGATTATATTTTCCACCACCTGGTCAAACTGCGAGAAGAAAAAAAGATTCCGCTAGTTGTCAGCATGGGAAGCATGGCCACCAGTGGTGGTTATTACATCGCCATGGCTGTCGGTGATCAGGAGCAATCGATCTTTGCAGAACCGACCACGACTACCGGTTCGATTGGAGTCATCATTCCGCATTATGATTTCAGCGGTTTCTTAGAACGCTGGAATATCAAGGATGATTCCATTGCCAGCCATGAACGCAAACAGATGCTGAGCATGACGCGAGAATTAAACCCTGAGCACCGTTTGATCGTCCAGGAATATATCAACGAATCGTTTCTTCGATTCAAGCAAATCGTCAAGCAGGGTCGCCCTGTTTTTCGCGACGGTACACAACACATCACTGACAAGGCGACCGGTACCGACCTGGCCACCGGTGAGATGTTCAGTGCCCAGAAAGCCAAAAAATATCAGCTCATTGATAAGATTGGTTTCCTGGATGAAGCCCTTGACCGAGCCGCTGCCCTGGCCAATCTGCAACCGCAGAACGTTCGCATCGTGCAATACAAGAAACCGACCAGCCTGCTCAATCTCACGGGGCTTGCCCAGCAGCAGGCAACCGGCAACCGTTTGCAGACACTCTTAGAGCTGGCCGCGCCTCGTGCCTATTATCTGACAACTTCCCTGCCCGTGCTGATCACCGCGACCGGGATGGAACCACTGGGCGATCAATAAACTGACTACTGTCACGCTCAGGCGGTCGCGGTCGGCCACTACCACCACCCGTTCTACCACTTCCACGTCGTCCGCCACCGCTGCGGCCAGTCCGACTTCCTGACCGACTGGTGCCACCCGGTTCCAGGTCACCTCGATAGCGATAGTAATACCATTTCAACTGTTGCTTCAAACGCTCACCGGACAGGTGTTCCAAGCGTTCCTGGTCTTCGGGTTTCAATTTAAAGTCCGGGGTGCTGTCAGTTACCAGTTCACCACGCCGAAAGGCTGCAAGCGTTTCATCGCTGACCCTGGGAAGGGCTTTACGACGACTCATTAGGGTCGCGCGAACCCATTGACGGACCAAAACTATCTGTTCCTTGCTTCCTTCTGCCTGGTCAAACAGCTCCTGACCACGCGACGAAAGTTCTCCACGTAGTCGCTGAAATTCTTCCGGAACGGACAACAGCTTAGTCAACGGAGATTCTGTCGAATCCAACCGCCCCCGGTACAAAGCTCCCATGGCCATAAGACGTCGACGCTGCTGCGGGTCTGAAATCTGTTCCCAGCGTGTTCTATGTTCAGAACTAAAGCTGGCCATGATTTCAGCTTCATTATCTTTTATTTTCCCGGCAAATCTGTCCAACGACTCTTCCAACCACTTGGAAATACTGGTCAAGTCATTTGCTGGCAATTCCTTTTCCAACAGTTCAGCAAACTTTCGCTGTTCCTGTTCTCTGATAATTTGCTGAATTCGCTTGATTCGTTCTTCCGCTGGCAAGCTCAGCAAGTCGGCCCGTTGCCTGGAACGCAAGCCGCTCAGCCACTCGTGGTATCGAACCATTACTTGATGCAAGCGGTCCGATTGCGGATCAGCAATGATCTGCGAGTGGAGCTGCCGATTTTTCGTTTTCGCGTTTTCATCCAGCCCCTTGAACTGGTCCCATTTCTTCCGCAGCGATTCTTTCTCAGCCAGGCTCATCCTCTGCACAACTTGAGCACGTTCCTTCTCCGTCATCTTGTTGAGTTCCAGCGAGTTATATGGCTGCTCCGGATTCGCCGGTTCTAGCGGCGGATCATCCGCCGACGTTTGCATCACCGCCACGAGCGCAACGGTAGCCAGCAAAACGAAACTGAATATCCAACACGATCGGCTGTTAAATGGCATCATCCAACTCCTCGTCAAAAACTCCCGATGCTTCCAGTTGTTTCAGGAATTCCATGCTCTCAATCGGATCATAAATATCGATTTCCTGAACCAGCGGCAAATCCCTTAGCAACTCTTGATTATCACGGTTATTGAACTGACTAACGAGCAAAAAGCCGCCCCAGGCAGCTGCAGTTGCACTCAACAACCCAATCACCCAGATGACATGTCGCCACGTTTTTCGACGAACGACTGTCTCATTGGCTTCACTCTCCGCAGAAACAACAATCAGTTCCACGGTACTCTTTGTAAATGACTCATCCGAACTAACACGAGGTAACTCGTCCATCAAATCCCAAGCCTGCTGCAACTGCATCAGCCGCAACCGGTACTCTGCGTTTTTCGACAGTTCATCCTCAACACGCGAAACGCCGTCCCGGTTGAGTTCACCATCGAGATAAGCGACCAGCTCTTCATTCAAGGCGTGATCTTCCGTATCGTGGATTTCGTTGTTTTCTGCATTCATGGTTCAAACTGTGTTAATCCATAGTGGTTGTTACTAATTTCACTTCTCGAGATCGTGGGAACTCGATTCGACCTCGGGACCCATCGTCCCCTTATCAATATAGGGCTCAAGAATGTCCCGCAGATTCCCTCGCGCTCGAGACAACAAACTCTTAACAGCCGGTGTCGATAAATCCATTGCTTCGGCAATGTCTGCATAAGTCATCCCCTCGAACTTGGAAAGCAACAGGGCCATCCGCTGACGGTCATTGAGGGACTCCATTGCCAGGCGCACCATTTCCGCCCGCTCAGCACTGTCAATTTGTCGTGCCGGCATCAGACCACTGGCCGCCTGGGCAAGGGTCTCCAGTGAAAAAGAAGGCAAGGCGCCGCTGGACTTGGAAACGATGTTTATCTCGCGTCGCCGCGATGCTGACCGCAGCGCATTGCTGGCAACATTGTGAGCAATCTTGAACATCCAGGTGGAAAATTTCGCACCCGGAACGTATCGTTTCCTGGCACGATAAATACGCAGGAATACCTCTTGAGCCAGGTCTTCCGAATGGTCTCGCCCCCTGACCAGGTGACGAAACAGCGAAAGCAAACGACCCTGGTAGCGCGTCACCAGCTCCTCGAAAGCTGCCGCGTTGTCATCGCGCACCTGGAGCATCAACCTAACGTCTGGATCCAGATCTTCGTAATTCGGCACCGTCTGCTCTTGCATCAACAAAGGATTAACTCACCGACCAAAAATGGTCTTGCGCAACCGTGAAAACACTCGACCACTCTACCTAACAGACAACTTTAGCGATCAAACCTTTTCACTATTGCTAAGGTATCAGTCTAAACAATCAGTGTTGGCTCGGCCACCATCAGAGAACTCGGAGACCAACCCTGTCACGCAATCGCACATCAAACTTAAACCCCCAACCAGCGACAAAGTTGCTTAAGGAATCGTATCTAGAGCGAAGAAAGGCAGATTTCTCCTGGTTTATACGGGCTGAAAAAAGAGTCTTAAAAGACCCCAGGCCCCGTCTATTCGAGGGCCACCAGGGAATCGTCAGGGCCCGTTACTCCCCGCCGCAACTGGCCACAGGCCGCATTGATCGAATCCCCTTTTCGCAATCGGAATTGCACGTTCAGACCACCGTCCTGCAAGATAGCACCAAACTGCGAAGTAGCCCGTTTCGACGGAGTCCGGTAGGGCAAACCCATCACCGGGTTATAGGGTATCACGTTCAGCAGTGCCCTTCGAGAACGCAATAACGACACCAGCCCATGAGCATGCTCCGGTTGATCATTAATGTCAGCCAACAACACGTATTCGTAAGTCAATCTACGACCCGTTAATTCAAAGAAATAATCTGCTGCTGCCAGGATTGCCTCCAGGCCTGTCTTGGTATTAGTCGGAATCAACTGGTTCCTCAACTCGTCATCCGGTGCATGTAACGAGACGGCCAGCTGGTAGTGACGATCCTGCTGAGCCAGTTGCCGGATGGCCTCCGGCAGGCCAACGGTGGAAATCGTGACACGACGAGTACTAATTCCCAATCCGTCACTCGAAGTAACTGCCTCCAAGGCAACCAGCAATTGAGACAGATTGGCCAGTGGCTCACCCATACCCATCACCACGATATTGCTGATCCGTTCCGAAGTCGGCAACAACTGCTGTAAACGTAAAACCTGTTCAATAATTTCAGCTGAGGTCAGGTTCCGATCCACTCCATCAAGGCCACTGGCACAAAATACACAACCCATTGCACAACCCACTTGAGTGCTAATGCAAATGGTTCGACGAGAACCTTCTCGAATCATCACACACTCAATGCGACCTCCGTCAGCGAGTTGCAAGACCAGTTTTTCCGTGCCATCGGGATCCTGATGAGACTGAACGATTTCAGTCTGCCAGATCGCAAACGTACTCTTAAGTTGTTGCCGTAGCCCTTCCGGCAAATCGGTCATCAGGTCAAATTCAGCAGCACGACCAGCGAACAGCCACTTGGTTAGCTGCCGAGCCCGGTAGTCAGGACAATCATGTTCCTGCATCCAGAGCTTAAGCTGTTCAGGCGATAATTCCAGGATTGGCTTCATGTTAGTTGCTCAGAAATTGTCTGCTGGATTTGCTGCGAACTCAAAGCAGCTTCGAAGGCAGCTAAATCCTCGCAGACGTAATGGCTGCAAAGACGAATGACCCAGTTGCGTGCCAAGGGACTGATGCTGATCACCACTTTCCCGTGAGAATAAGCTTCCCAAATCTCAATGGCCGTCCCCATCGAAGCCTCTGGAACATAGGCCACCACGACATCCACTTCACGACACATCTGATTGTGGCCAACAAAGGTAGCTCTTGCCGTCTCATCGTTATACCCTAGCGATCCTTCGTTTCCCTGGAGCGGATCGTAAATCTCACTCCCCCGGAAATACTCGTTTAACAGCTTCGTCAACTGCCCCCGATAATCCTGTTCCTCCAGCGTATCGCCCCGGTTGGATCCTTGCATGATCCCCGCCAAAAAAAATCTCATGTTCCCGTTCTTCCTGACTAACAAAAAAGTAGAGATCAGACTACGATCTAGAATACGTTTAAGTTCTCGGAAAACCAACCACCGCTTGCCTCGAATCTCAACTTCCGTCACAAACGGCTAGACCACCCATCGACGCCATGCCCCAATCAACAAACCCTGCGATTGACTCAAAACTGGCCCTGCAACACGTCATGAAGCTGATGGCCATCGCCGGCAAAAGTGGCCAGGAATCCCAGGCAGCAGATTACGTAACCCAGGCACTGCTAAAAGCGGGTGCAGCGCCTGCTTCGATTGAATCGGACGCCGCCCATCGTCGTTCACCCAATGGTGGCGAGTGCGGTAACCTGGTCATCAAGTTGCCCGGTACCGTCAGGGCACCACGGCGGATGTTGTCTGCTCACCTCGATACCGTACCGATCTGTGTCGGCTCCGAACCGCGGCGCAAGGGGCAACTCGTTCGTTCCGCCAATCCAGCTACCGGACTGGGCGCCGATAACCGGGCCGGTACGGCAGTCTTGCTCTCCACCGCACTGCACCTGCTGCGACACCAGTTACCTCATCCACCACTCACCTTTTGCTGGTTTGTGCAAGAAGAGACCGGTTTGCTCGGAGCTCGACATGTCAGTAAAGGACTGCTCGGAAATCCAAAACTTGCTTTCAACTGGGACGGTGGTGGAGCCACCAAGTTGACGATCGGAGCAACAGGTGGCTACCGGCTGCAAATTGAAATTGACGGACTGGCCAGCCATGCTGGCGGTGCGCCAGAAAAAGGGATCAGCGCTATTTCCATCGCGGCACTTGCCATCGCCGATCTGCAACAAAATGGCTGGCACGGACTGATCCGCAAAGGAAACCACGAGGGAACCAGCAATGTTGGCTTCATCGAAGGTGGTGAAGCAACCAACGTGGTAACAGACCACGTGGCAATCCGTGCCGAGGCCCGCAGCCATCACCCCGGATTCCGTAAACGCATTGTGACCCAGATCGAAAAAGCATTTCAAAAAGCGGTCAAACAAGTAAAAAGTAGCGAGGGAAAAACGGGCCAAGTCCGTATCGAAGGTCGACTGGATTATGAATCCTTCCGACTCTCCACCCGCGAACCCTGTATCCAGGCTGCTCAAGATGCTGTGCAATCACTGGGACATCAGGCAGTTTTGGCGATCGCCAACGGCGGACTTGACGCCAATTGGACAACACGCCATGGTATCCCGACAGTTTCTCTGGGTTGCGGACAAGCCAATGCTCATACCGTCTCAGAATCGCTCGACATACGTGAATATCAGCTGGCTTGCCAAATTGCCCTTCAGTTGGCCACCCAAATTGAGAATTGAGTCCCATGGAACTTGACGATGAACTTTGCCTCTGCTTCCACGTTACGCAACGGAAAGTGATTAACTACATCCGTATTGAGCAGCCACGGCGGGCAGCCCAACTGGCTGACTGTTATGGCGCAGGGACTGGTTGTGGCTGGTGCCGACCCTACCTGAGGAAATTATTCGAGCAACTGGCAGACAGTACAGCGACAGATGCCCAACTGCCAACCCGGGATGAATATGCACGGCAACGGTCCGATTATGTGAAGGCAGGCAAAGGGACACCCCCGCCGGGGGCGACAGCCAGCAATCCTGACCAGTCCTAAGCGGCCACAACCAACTCACGAACAACCGGATTTCGTGGCCAAGGGACTGGTCAGTCCGAACTGGCGAAAACTGGACAAATCCGCTATGATACAGATTCGATGGACGAAAATGGATTGTCCACCGTCATCCTCCAACGCTTTTGCCTGACCCTCAAAACCACTAAATAGCCGGTTAACAGGCCAGAGTAGTCCCTGTTCCTAGCAGCAATTGTGAGATCAAATGGCGCGAAAAGTAGCCAAGAAAAAGACAGCCACCGAAAAAACAACCACCAAGAAAAAGGCGGCAACTTCTAAGAAAACCACCAAGAAAAAGGTTGTAAAGAAACAAGCTGCCAAGAAAACAACCAAGAAGAAGGTTGTTGAAAAGAAAGCACCCAAGAAGAAGACTCGACGTAAGAAAAAAACGGCCGAAGATGTGCGTCTCAAGGCCACCTGGGGGGTTTTTAGCCAAACCTTAAAACAAGTTGCTTCGTTCGAGTACCATCAGAAAAAACAAGCCTTGGACAAATGCGCTGCCCTTAGCAAGTCCGGTAAACCCCCTCACTTTGTCAGGGTTGTTAAAGAGCCGATCGAAGAACCCTTGGAAGAAGAAGGTTAAGTCGTAACGGTCGCAGTCTTGCTAATGGTTCGATAGAATACCATGTTCACCATCCTGGCCATGTCGTAACCTGAAAGCCAAGTGCCGTGGTACACGATAGCAATCCAAACTATGTAGCAGGCATGCAAGCCTTCTGCACCTTGTGCCTCCTCTTATTGGCCGGCTGCCAGGGCGAAACTGATCAGCAAACTTCTGCGCCTCAGAAAGCGAGTAAACCGGCTGCCAAGCCAGCAGCCAAGCCACTCACCTTACGAACTGTCTCCGAGGCTTCTCTAAACCTCGCTGAGGTCCTGGGTGATGCGAATCCCGTCGAACCAGGAAAACTGGAGATCGCCGGCCCGCTTGACTGGGGCCGGGCATCACGCAGTTCAGATTATGTCGCTCGTTTCTACCTGGACAGAACTCGCCGCACCCGGTTACCGCGTATTTGGATTACCGCAGAAACGATCTCCGAGCCAGCGATAGAAACCGTCACCAAAGAGAATGTCATTGAGTATGCCACGCTGGTTGCCAGCCAGTTAAGAAGTGAATCGGATCAGGAGTTGCTGGAACCGGTCATACCGATGCTCATTGGAAGTCGACCTTGCGCTCGTTACGTGCGGCAAACGCGCTTCCAATTCAAAGATGGCAACAACCAGCGGTCCGTAGTCGGAGAACGCCAGGTGTTGATGACCATGGTGGCTGGTCGTCAATTCACCGTCGATCTACACGTCCTGCGTGGTGACATCAAACAGTTTCGTGACCTGGCGTACGCCGTCCTGGCCGGTATGAACTTCCTGGACGCGGCAGAACCGGAACCAGCCGAAGAGCCAGCCACCGAGGACAAACCAGCCACCGAGGACAAACCAGCCGCCGAGGACAAACCAGCCGCCGAGGACAAACCAGCCACCGACTCACCCTAGCCGTTGCGGAAATTCATACGCTGATCTGTCACCATCGGAACTAGGCGGTCATTCTTTCTTAGGTACCGCAATCGCAAAAACATGGGTCTTGTTGGCGATGTACAACACATCGTTGGCAACGACCGGTGTACTGTAGACCGAATTGCCCATGTTGATTTCGGCGATCGGATCATGTTTTTCCTTCGATAGATTGAAGACACATACATCCCCGTCTTCATCACCAATGTAAACATGATCTTCTACAATCAAGGGTGATCCCCAGGCTGCTGCCAGCATGTCATAAGTCCAGTGAACCGATCCTGTCTTGGCATCGAGACAGTGAAAGAGGCCGCTAAAATCAGAAATATACAGCAGGTTATTCTTGATGGCCACGGTTCCACAACTTCGATGCATTTGCTCTTCAAAGTCAATCTCACCGTTATCGTCCTGATCGTAATTGGAGTAATGCCAAATGACGGCTGAATTCTGATTGTCCCGGGCCGCTTGACCATCTTCTTCAATAACCGCCTGCAAGCGAGCCGGTGGGAGCGGCTTGCCCGTCTTTACATCAACTGCCAGTTGACGACTCACGTCCCCTCGCTTTGTCGGATCGAGGCACCAGAGGTGTCCTTCTCCCTCGCCATGCTCAGGGTCCTGGCCAACCGCCACGTAAACACGACCTTCATGAATCACGGGAGTCGCAATGATATTGTTGCGAGTTCCGCGACCACCCAACCGCCAAACGGAAGTCTTGGGATTGGCGTCGAATTTCCAGAGCAATGTGGGGCTTCCATCTTTCCCCTGGTCAGCCCCAAAACTGTAAACCCAGCCATCCCCCCCGGCAAAGATTACCTGGGGAACATCGCCCAGGATACCGACCGTCGGTGACGACCATTGACCATGCAAGATGTTGGCACCGGGAGACTTGTCCGTCCAATAGACTTCGCCCGTGTTCTTGTTCATGGCAATAAAACTGGGTGCTGCAGGTTGTGGCAAATTGATATGTGACTCATCAAGCCCATTGGAAGTGTTGACGAACAGGACGTCACCAAACGAAGTCACAGAACAACTGCACATGTTGTGCTGTGACACTTTCAAGTTCTTCATCATGTCAAATTTCCAAACGACGTCAGCTTCATTCTTGTCATCCGGAGTGACCACCTTGAAAGCGCTTAACTTCGGGCCCTGCAACTTAATCACAAGCTCACGATCGGAATTGCCTACCATGGCCTGCACATTCCATTGCTTGCCACTGTCCGCTCCAGTGACCATCACCTCTGCTGGTAATTCCATACCGGCACTGGCAAATGCTTTCAGCACTGCCTCGGTCAATTTACCTTCTTTCAAAGCAGCAATGGCCGGGGCCACAGTATCCGTTTTCGGATCGGGTCCTTGGCGCATATCAAACAGTCGAGCCAATTCATTCTTGACAGCGCCGTCATCCTCGCCGTCATAGTATCCCTCCGCATCAAGACAAATCACTTCGCCACGGCTGCCCACGAACCAAAGGCGATTGCCTTCCACCAGCGGCGCACAGCAGATTCCCTGCAAGGGCCAGTCATGGACGCGGCCAGTCGGCAATTTTTCACTTGAATGCTGCCAGAGAAACTTCCCGGTAGCTTCTTCAAAACAGATCAAGCACCCCAGATCGACTCGTGCTCCGTAGCGTTGGAGGTAGCCTGCACTGTTATTGGTACCAACAAACAAACGGCCACCCGAAATCACTGGATTGCCATAAGTCTGGCTACCAACTCGGGCTACCCATTTGATATTGAGGGCAGAACTGGGATCCCAGGCCCGTGTCTTGCGATCAAACTTACCGACTTCCCATTCGATCGGGATGCCTTTGCCGATCGGCACGTTGTTTCGTAGCGAGTTACCACCCCATTGAGACCAGTCGCCCGCCACGATGACAGGATTCTTTGTGGGTACATTCGACGACTCTCCAGTTTCTTCGCCAGCAGTCGCCTCGTCGTCAGGAGTCTCGTCGCCAGGAGTCTCGTCATCAGGAGTCCCGTCGTCAGGAGTCGCCTCATCGTCCGGAATCGCGTCGTCGTCACCAGTATCGTCGTCGTCACCAGTGTCGTCGCCAGTGTCGTCTTCCGAAGCTGCCTCATCGTCCTCAATGTCATCGCCGGGAGCCGCTTCGTCGTCAGGTGTCTCACTCCCTGCAGAGTTGTTTGTATTTTGACCATCGGTGTCAGCATTTTGACAACCGGTCAAAACCAACATTCCCAAGCCTATCCAGAGAATACTCGCCACTACGACAGCAGACCATTTCATTTTGATCATCCGATAAGGCTCCTCGTTAAATCCTGTAGTAAACGTCTGGCAGTGACGTTTTAATTTTCACTCACTTGAATATTGTCCAGGTAGATTTCAGCATCTTTGGCATTCCCAAAAAGGCCTGGGCTACCGGACAAATTAGGTACATCATCGCTGGCCTCGATAGTCCACTCTGCTGGTTCCTTCTTGTCACGCAACCAGACTTTTCCTCGTAAGACCGCTTTGCCATCCTCAACCGCTGTTTGAAACTTCATGTGATACCATTGATTTGGTTGCCAGGGAAAGTCAATCGTCTTGGCCATTCGCAATTGAGGCACCCAGCTGCGAATCTGTAACCGTTGGTTTTCTCCCTGCAGATCCATCGTGTACCCCTGGGCGATCAACCCAATATCGGGAAGCTTGTCATTGGTAATGGCTCCCTGCACATCTGCTTCAATCGTGTAATTGGAGAGTTCGGAATGACCGAACCAGCAGCGACTGCGCGTTCCTTTGGGAATCGTAGTGATCTTCACCATCACGTTACTACCATCTTTCTCTCGAACCACGTGGCGGTAACGCGCACCGACCCAGGAAACCGGGGGATCATTGAGTCCATCGAAAGTAAAATTCCAGGGGAGATCGGGAACAATTCGTGCCCGTGCTTTCCCGCTCAGTTCACCAACCCGAGCAG
>JAYGDG010000155.1:0-6349 GCA_046583015.1 Pirellulaceae bacterium
GTCGACTACGGTTAGCGATCAGGATATCGATATGCTGATCGCCATTGAGATCAGCAAGGGTGGCGTTGCGAGTGGGTTGCGCTAGTGGCAGGAGGGTGCTGGATTGTTGGAAATGGCCGCGTGAGTCGTTGAGGGAAACAACGCTGGAGTCACGATCATTTCCGATCACCAGGTCCAGGTCTCCGTCTCCATCCAGGTCAGCCAGGGGAGCGGCATAGCTGCGATCAGGTCCTTTGCCTAACGGGGTGCGGCGACCAAAACCACCTTTGCCGTCATTGAAAAAGCAGGCGTTTTGTTCAGGCCAATGTCTGCCGTTGGCGACCACGATATCCAGGTGCCCATCGCCGTTGAGATCACCAACTTGGATGGCCGCCGTTCGTAGCACGAGTTTGCCCAGGGGTGTAGATTTCTGAAATTGACGAACGGACTTACTGGCCGAAGGGGCTGGCGTCTTATCCGTCGAACGGATGGCAACGACCTGACGCAGGGTGCGAATCAGCATCAGCTCACCGCTCACGGCCGGTGTGGCCATGCAGGACTCTCCCATGTCATTGGTCGCCAGCAACTGGTACTTACCACCGGCTTGCACCACGCTTACCCGTCCTGCTTCACTGGCTAAAAAAATCTTGTCGCCGGCGGCTATCGGCGAGGCATAAAACCGATCACCACTGATACGCTGCTGGTAAATACGCTCACCTGTCTTGGCTTCGTAACAGCTCAAAATGCCTCGCCGCAAAATGTACAAGTTCGGGCCATGAACCAGCGGGGTCGTCATGTAGGGGCCGCCCCGGTCGCTGTTCCAGGCAATCGCCTGGTGGACAGGAGCATCCGCAGCGGTAGTAAGATCGCCCCTTGCGCCTGGACGTACTGCAAAAATCGGCTGAGTCCGGTAGCCACTGGCAATAAAAACCATTCCATGTCCTACCACGGGTGTGGGAGTGGTGTTCTTGGAGCTCCCTTCGAGTCGCCATAGTTCTTTGCCGGTAAGCGGGTCGTAACCTCGCATCTGTTCGGCACCGTTGCAAACCAGTTCCACACGATCCGCGTGGGCAAAGATTGTTGGTGTCGAAAACGACGAAATCAAATCCCGCGCCACTCGCCACATCGGTTTACCTGTAGATAGCTCAAACGCTGCCAGGTACGAATCCTTTTGGGCATCCGCTTGCACAATAACCAGGTTGCGAAAAATGATCGGGGAACTGCCGATTCCCCAGTCGTAGGTGTCGTCGTAGGAAGCACCGGCGTCGATGACACCCAGGTCTCGTTTCCATAACAAGCGACCATCGAGCGTGTAACAGACAAGTCCCTGGGATCCAAAACTGGCAACCACGTGCTTGCCGTCAGTTGCCGGTGTCGCGGACGCATACGAATTCTTGGGGTGACGTTGGATTTTTGGGACCCCTTCGTGCGCCAGCTGTTCCCATACCTTTTTCCCCGACTGCAAATCCAGGCAGATTATTTTCCATTGATGTTTCGATTTGTCGGTGCGTCGATCAATCTTGCCACTGCTCTCTACCGAATAAATCGAGTTTGGATCGCTGCTGACGGCAGTCGTCAGAAAGACCTTTTGCCCCCACACGATTGGGCTCGAGTGCCCCAACCCTGGGAGCTTAACTTTCCAGGCCACCGCTTGACCCTGAGTCACGTCCCAGTTGGCTGGCACCGTCGCCAAGGGCGCCGTTCCCTCGGCGTTGGTCCCTCGAAAGGCCGGCCAATTCTGAGCGCAGGCGGTAAGGCAGCCAGCCTGCAATAAGATCAAGAGAAAAAGTCGACTGCTTCGTATCATCTGGAGGTACTCACTCTCCGATGCACCAGAGGTGTCGCTCGCCACGGATCAACAGGTGATTGCCGATCGGGACCGGGGAAGCGATCAGTCGTTCACCCATGTCGTTTTCAGCTTCAACGTGGAAGCCGTTTTTTAAGCTTGCTACTAGCAGGACTCCATCTTCACGTGGTGCGTAGACATTTCCACCCGCCACAACTGGCGAAGCATAGTACTTGGCGCGATGTTTTGGGAAGCGGCCTTCCCAGAGTGTTTTTCCGGTCTGCGGATCAATTCCCTGGACCTCGCCGGAATCTCGCAGCAGGAAAACTTGTTTTCCATCGGTGCAGGGAGTTGGTACGAATGAACCGGTGTCGGTACGCGTCCAAAGTCGATGGGTTTTGCTGACATCACCTTTACCACCGAGACGAATTCCGGCCAGGCGACTGCCACGACCGTAAGGGATCACGGCTACGTCACCGGCGATGACGTAGGAGGCCACGGCCACCCAGTTGCGTTTTTCCTCAGGGTTAAAGCCTGCACATGACCACAGCTGGCTGCCGTCTTCGGCGCTGTGCGCGGTTAAATGTTCAGCACCCCAGACCAGGATGGCTTCTTTTCCCGATTGCTCCATGACAATCGGGGTTGCATAACTGTGATCCCCTTCGACTGGTGTCTGGTAGTTGCGATCGACTTTCCATTGCAGCTGGCCTGATTTTTTGTCGAAGGCAGCCAGGTATGAGTTTCCCTTGTGCATGACTGCCACGTTGACATTGTTCTTGGTGAGCACTGGTGAGGTGCCCAGGTCCCAGTAAAGCGTGTCCTTGGCGAAACGTTCTTGTAGATTTGTTTTCCAGAGCAGCTTGCCTTGGATGTCGAGCCCAGCCACCTGACCGCTCTTGAAGTAGGCGAAGATGTACTTGCCATCGGTGACACAGGAAGGATTACTGCCCGATCCGTTGCGATGTTTACCGGCCCGTTGCTTGCCAACGGCTGTTTGCCAGAGTTTCTTTCCGGTCCAATCGAAAGCCACTACCGTGTCCTGGTCGGCCACGCCGCAGGTGAGGATGATCTGGTTGTCCCAAACGATGGGTGTCGAACAGCCGGGCCCTGGCAATTCAATTTTCCACGCGATCCCTTGTTTTTCGTTCCAGCTAGTGAGGAATTTTCCTGCGGCTACGCTACCACCATTGTTTGGGCCGCGCCAGCGCGGCCAGTGTCGTTCCGGCAGAGGTTCGGCTGCCAGTGAGCAGACAGCAATTGTCAAACTGATCGTAAAGCAGACGGTGTGCTTGAACATGATCGGTTTCCTTGGTTTGCAGGGCAAAAAAGGGGAATCGGGGCTTCTCTGACAGTACTAACATTTGAGCTTACCGGGTCCTGAAAGTCGATGGCAAGTCTGTAAGCAAGAGAGACCTTACTACTGATTTGGGGCTAGACTATTGATTATTGACGGCGACAGGTCTTTAATTCACTCTCAGACACTTAAGTTGATTAGCATTACTCATCAGAGAATAATCGCATTTACAGGAAAGGGTTCCACCGATGAAACGAATTCTAGTTGTTGGTCTGCTCAGTCTAATGGTCATGGCAATGGACCAGGGCCCTGTTTTTTCTCAAGCCAAGGTGAACCCGCAGATTCTGGCAAAGATCAAGGAAGCGCTCCCTGCGGCAGCACCTGCAAAGCCAAAGCAGGCCAGGAAAGTGTTGCTCTTTAGTAAGACCAACGGTTTTCGACATGGGTCGATCCCCGTCGGCGTTGCGTCGCTAACGATGCTTGGTGCCCAGACGGGAGCCTTTACGGCCACCCACAGTGAAGATGAGGCCATGTTCGAGCCGGAAACCCTTAAGCAATTTGATGCCGTCATCATGGTCAATACGACCGGGGAGCTGTTTCGCCCGAGAAAGCTGCCGGCCGATGCGGAGCAGAAAAAGGCTGCCCTGGCACGTGAGGAACGACTCAAGCAAAGCCTGGTTGATTTCGTCCGTGGTGGTAAAGGACTCGGCGGCACCCACTCGGCAACCGATACCTACAAGAATTGGAAAGAGTACAACACGATGATGGGCGGGGCCTTTGCCGGACACCCGTGGCATACGGAAGTGCCAGTGCGACTTCTTGATGCCAGTCATCCCCTCAACAAGGTGTTCCAGGGAAAAGGTTTTACCGTGCGGGACGAGATCTACCAGTTTCGTGATGACACGGCCAACCCGACCCAGCGCAAGATGCTGCTGAGCCTGGATCCGAGTTGGGATCAACTAGGTAAAGGAAAGCGTAAGGACGGATTTTATCCGGTCAGTTGGATCAGCACTTACGGCAAGGGGCGAACCTTCTATTGCTCGCTGGGACACCGTAACGAAATTTACCACAACCCGTATGTCTTGCAGCATTACCTGGCTGGCTTCCAGTACATCCTGGGAGACCTGGCCGCTGATGCGACGCCCGCCAAGTCGAACTAAAACTGTCGTTTGGGGGTCCTTGAAAAGGAATTTTTTGGGGACCCTTGGCAGGTGCCCTAAGACACTTGTAAAACAGAAGTTAGCATGGGTTCGGAGGGGTTGGCTGTGGTCCGTCCGGTGGGGTTTTATTTTGAGGCAGCCGAAATCGGCGGCCGATGTTAGAATACGGAGCAATTGCCGGAGCCACATCGTATGCTGACCATCATGGACTCACAACCGAATCGGACGTGCCAGGGCTTGGGCCGACGTGAGTTCTTGCGGATCGGTGGTTTGGGACTTGGCGGATTTGCCTTGCCGCAATTGCTGGCGGCACGTGCCGAGGCCAGTACCGTGCCCGGGGCCGTGCGTGACAAATCGGTGGTGCTGCTATTCCTCAACGGTGGACCACCGCACATCGAGTTTTTTGATCCCAAGATGACGGCTCCCAGTGAGATTCGCAGTCTGACGGGAGAAGTTTCCACGAAACTGCCTGGCATCACCTTTGGCGGGACTTTTCCGAAACTGGCTGCGATGGCTGATCGGTTGACGATTGTCCGTTCCTATGGTTCGGGTAATGCCAGTCATACTTACGGGAAAGTGCTCAGTGCCGGCAATAAGCTCGAAGCGACCATGAGTTCGCTGTACGCCAAAGTTCGTGGCAATAATCATCCCCGCACTGGCATACCAACCAATACGCTGATTCTGCCCGAGGCGATTCAGGGCGACTTGAAGTTGGGCAGTAATTTTGAGACCAAGGCTTTGTCGACCATGACGCAAGCCGGAAAGCTGGGGCCAGCCTTCAGCGCGTTTAATCCCGCCGGAGGTGGTCAGTTGCAGCAGGACATGGAGTTGAAAGTGACTCCAGATCGCTTGCAGGACCGGCGCAGCCTGTTGGGTACCCTCGATACGTTGCAGCGGCAAGTCGATCGACTGGGAATCTTAGACGACGCCAACACGTACCATCAACAGGCGTTCGATGTGATCATGCGGGGGGTTGCTGAAGCATTTGACCTGTCCCAAGAGGACCCCCGGACGGTTGAACGCTACGACACCAGCAAGATCTTCGACATGAAAGATTTGCAACGCTATTACGATATGCGTCGGGTTTCCAACCTGCTCGGAAAACAGATGCTGTTGGCGCGGCGACTCTGCGAAGCAGGTTGTGGCTTCGTGACGGTTTCCGATTGTGGTTGGGATTACCATGCAAACAAGAACAGTCCCAAGCAAATGGCGGGGATCTGGCCGATGGGCAACCAGGTTGACCATGCGGTCAGCGCCTTCTTGGAAGATGTTCGAGAACGCGGATTGAGCGACAAGATCCTGCTGGCCGTAACGGGCGAAATGGGGCGTTCGCCGCGAATTAACAAGAATGGTGGCCGAGACCATTACGGGGAAATGACCTCGTTGCTACTGGCTGGCGGAGGTTTGGAGATGGGGCAGGTGATTGGCCAGTCAGATCGACAGGCTGCCAAGGCAGCGACGACACCCTATCGGCCACAACATTTAATGGCGACCATCATGCATACCTTGTTCGACATTGGGAAAGTCCGTTTGGATCAAAGTCTCTCCCGTGAACTTGTCCAGCTGTTGGAAAAAGATCGCCCCATCGACCGGCTGTTTTAGTTGGCGGGCGGCGCTCAGTCATGTTGAGCTGATAGCAGGCGTGGAGTTTCACCATGACGAGTATTGGCAAGCTGGTCTTCCTTTTTTGTCTGTTTTTGACATGGAGTTGCCAGGCCGGTCAGCTAGCCCCGCCCCAGGGCAGTCGGCAACAATTGATCCGCATTTTGCAATCTCCGAAGGAACCGTTGGACCGTCGTATCGCGGCGGCCAAAACGCTCTCCAGGACGAATTTGCCAGGGGAAGCGATTCTTGTGAAGGTAATGGAAGAGTCATCCCAGGATTTGCAGCGTCTGATGGCCAGGCAACTGGCAGCGTCTCCCAGTGGGGCGGAAGCACTGCTCAAGTCCATCGAGCAGGGAAAGGCTTCTGCACGATTGCTCCGCCAAGCGGCGATTCGAGACAGCTTGCAAGAGGCCAAGGTTCCAGGACTGAAGCAGCGGCTGGAGAAACTGACCGAGAACTTGCAGTCGTTGGATGAACAGATTGCACCGTTGATTAAGCAGCGAGGCCAGGGGTTTTTGGCAGCCA
>JAYGDG010000189.1:0-2501 GCA_046583015.1 Pirellulaceae bacterium
TCGAACCATGACCTGCAATACACCCGCAACCGTATTCGCCAGCAATTGCTTCCCCAACTCCAGAACCAGTACCAGGAAGGTGTGCAAGATGCCTTGCTAAGGTTAGGTGAGCGAGCTTGCGAAGTTCAGCAACTGCTCGACCTGCTGACAGAAGAGCTGATGGAGCAGAGCGTTGAGTGTCAGCAAGACGATCAGCAACAACAGGTGCGGATCGATTGCCAGGCGCTGACCACCGACCAGCAGTTATTACTGCGGGAGCTGTTTGTGGCCATTTGGAAGCGACAGTCCTGGCCACGACAGGCGATGGGGAGCGAGCAGTGGCAACGACTGGCGGAGATGGCGACTAATAATGGCTCCCACAACGGGGCGCAGAGTGTGCAATCGCTGCCAGGTCTAGTGGAAGCAAAAAAAGAGGGCGAGTCGCTCTTGCTAACTCGCCCTCTTGAAAAACATCAATAAGCGGGACTAGTCGGCTGTGGGTTCATCACCGCCGCCATCCGCGATCTCCCCTTCTGACGCTGGTTCTCCAGCATCATCGGCAGCACCGCCGCTGGCTTCACTCGGTGGACTATCAGTCGCTGATCCTGCGTCATCTAGTGAAATAACGCTATAGCCACCGATCGACCTGTAGTAGACAAACAAGCCGATAAAACCAATGCTCATTCCAACTGGCAGCAGCGCTGTTAGGAACAAGGCCCGGCGACTACCGGTGTCGAATGCCTTGATAATACTCTTGCCATCAGTCGATATATTATCCTTGAGCAAGGTTCTTTCTTCCGCAGTTAAGTCACGAGAATCTTCTGTTGAATAGCGTTTTTTTTGCTTGTCGATGGCGGCCAGTGAGTCCGTCTTTAACTTGTTGTGCTTGCCAGTAGCTTCCGCGTCGATAACTCTTGCGGTGTCAGCTTCCTTGATCGCGGTATGCGCCTTGGAATACTCCATGGCCGCCTGGGAAAGTGCCGGGCTTAGCTTGCCATAAGAATAACCCCATGTTGAGGCCTCACCATCTTCGTAACGTAAGAACGTCTCAGAAGAATCTGCTTTCAAGCTGACAGTCATGGCCTCGCTTTGTTGAGCACCGATCATGGGTCCTCCCAGAAATCCTACGGAAATCATGCCGGCGGCCCCCAGAGCACACATCGCGATGGCCCCGCTTTGCGGGTAACGTTCACCTGCTACGGCCAGCATCGTGGGCCAGAGGAAGGCCTTGCCGAGGCTGTATAAGGTTGCTGCAGCAAAAATGACGAAGACACTGGTAATTTCCTGGCTCAGCCATAGCAGGCCAAAGACGGCAATTACAGAGCTCAGCGCCAACAGTCCAATGGGGTTCAGTTTATGCACGATCGGACCTGCGAAGAAGCGCAGCACGAACATCAGGATTGATGTATAGATCAGGATGGTAACGGAATTCTCGATCAGGTTTTCCATCAGTCGGGTTGTCCAACTGTCGACTCCCAGTTCCATGTAACCAATCAGTCCATGAAGGACGATCAGGATAATGAATGGAATTGACAGAAAACAGCTAAACAAAACTGGGAAACTTGACTTGCCACTGGCCGACACCGTGGGCGGGAAATCTTGCTTCACGATCGTCAGCATCAGGATGATAAGTACGACCGAGTAAGAAGCCAGGGCATACTGCCAGGGGATTTCTGCAATCCAGGCCGTTTCATTCTGGAAGGCTGCGGCAAGCAGGCCACCGATGATCATGCCACCAGGCCAACCAGCATGAAGAATATTGAGGTAATGAGTCTGGTTCTCGGGATACAATTGCCCCACCAGCGGATTAATGGCTGCCTCATACAGACCGTTGCAGACAGAGAATAATAAAACACTCAGCTTTAAGAGCAACACGACCTTTGCCGTTGCTTCCACTTGGCCAACAGAGTCAACCCAGCTCTCATACATCCCTGGAGCAAGAACTAACATCACTGCACTGATGAGGTGCAAGACGACTGTACCAATCATGAGCTTCTTGTAGCCGAACTTTTCGACAAATATGCCACCGAAAAAGATGAAGAATCCAAAACCAAGGAAGCCATAGCCCATAATGGCGCCGAAATCACCCTGTCCAATTCCCATTTTGGCCCAAGCGGGTCCAGCAGCTCCACGAGTTGCAAACCCAGCGCCTGCTGCCACTAAGGTCAAGAAACTAGCAATGAGCAGTGTTTTGCGATTGTTCATTTTGTTTTCCGTACTTTGCACGAGAAAAGAAGCACTTATCCTTAGAGATACCAGCGGTTAAGGATACGAAATAATTAAGTGCTAGCATATAGCAATCAATTATTTCTTTGCAGACTCTGGGTGCCTCAAAAGAGGTGAATTTAGCTGACAGTCTCTGCGTGTTAGGTTGCGTTCTGGGTCAGTTTCATGACACTCCGAAATCCCGTGGGACCTCTTGAGTTGAACGGGTCCGGAGAAGTTTGATGGAGGGCTCAGCAAGCTCTCACAGCAGGCGTCCGCTGCCGGAATCTGCCTTGACCCTAAGTGCCGTCCTGGCC
>JAYGDG010000214.1:0-6580 GCA_046583015.1 Pirellulaceae bacterium
GTTCCGTGGTTGAAGTCAGCGTGACGAACCAACAAATCGAAATCAGGAAGCTGCAGGGAATCGAACAATTAGTTCTTCGTGCCAATGATCAGCTCGTGGATCTCGATCAACCGATTACCGTGAGTTTCAATGGCAAGCAGCTGTTCCATGGCAATTTAACACGTACTGTGGCAGTGATCGAAAAAACGTTGGTGGAACGGGGCGATCCGGCGAGTGTTTTTTCAGCTGAAATCACGGTTTTAGCGACCACTGACCAGTGACTTAAGCGAAATCGATACGAGTTACTACCCAGGCACCGTAGAAATTCGTCACAACTAGAATCAGCTGTGATTACCCGGAAAAGTTCCTTGAAAGGAAACAGTCTGCATGTCGCGATGGCTCACTCACGTGCTTCTACTTACCCTGCTGGTATTACCGAGCGTGGTCTCTGCAGCGAAACCAAACATCGTTGTCATACTCAGTGACGATCAAGGATACGCGGACGTCAGTTACAACCCGCACCATCCGTCAGAAGTACGAACCCCGCACATCGATGCACTGGCCCGCTCCAGCATCATTTGCACCCAGGGATATACGAGTGGTCACGTCTGCTCAACAACTCGAACGGGATTCATGACAGGCCGATACCAGCAGCGCTGCGGCATCTACACGGCAGGGGAAGGAGGCTCGGGAGCTCCTTTAACGGAGAAGTTCTTTCCGCAGTACCTCAAACCGGCCGGTTACCGGAGCGGTGCCTTTGGGAAATGGCATCTCGGAGTTAAACTAAAACACAATGCCATCCATCGCGGCTTCGATGAGTTTTACGGTTTCATGGGCCGCGGCGCACACGACTACTTTGATTTGAATATCACCGACCACCCGATTTACCGTGGCCTCAAGCCGATTAAGGATAAGGGCTACTTAACGAATCGGATCACGTCGGAAGCCGTCTCTTTCATCAAGAAAAACAAGGACCAGCCCTTTTTTCTTTACGTGGCCTACAACGCCGTCCACGCTCCTGCACAAGCACCGGCCAAGGACATCAAGAATCTAACGGGCGACAAAAAGCGTGATACCTTAATGGCAATGCTACAGCACCTGGACGATGGAGTCGGCCAAGTTGTCAACACCTTGAAGCAAGAGAAGGTGTTCGACAACACGCTGTTGTTTTACTTGACCGATAACGGTGGTTCCAAGACGATGATGGCAAACAACGCCCCGTTGCGTGGTTTTAAGCAACAGGATTATGAAGGGGGTGTCCGTGTACCGTTCATTGTTTCCTGGCCTGCAGAGCTCAAGGGAGGCACCAGCTGTGAAGTGCCGATGATGTCGATTGACATTTTGCCGACGGCCCTGGCAGCAGCTGGTGTACCATCCCCAACCAAGAAACCGTTTGACGGTAAGGACATCCTGCCGGCACTTCAGGGCAAGGTCGATCAACTGCACGACCAGCTCTACTGGAGCTCCGGGGGGCGTGAAGCGAAGTGGGCTATTCGCCAGAACGAATGGAAACTGGTCGGAGTCCGCGCAACGGTCGAATTGTTCAACCTGAAAGAAGACCTCGGTGAAACCAGGAACCTGGCAAAAGAGATGCCCGACAAGGTACGACAATTAACGCAACTTCACGACGCCTGGTTATCCCAGATGGCGGCACCGGCCAGCGGGGCAGGCAAGAAATGGGATCCTGCAAATCCAAATCCACCAAAGAAGAAAAATCGTAATAAAAACGCGGCGAATTCACCGACGGGGCTATAATGACTTACCACTCGATCATCTAAACGAGGAGTTGAACCATGACTCAAGCCGCTCACTCTCCACAACAGCCGCGACGTGATTTCCTCAAACAAGCAGGCGCCATGGCACTGGCAACTTCCGCCCTGCAGACTTCCTCCTTGCTGGCCGCCGACGCTCCCAAGAAGCCACCAGAAAGCCTGGTGACCGTCTTGTATGAGTCACTGACAGACGAGCAAAGAAAGGAAGTCTGTTTCGACTGGAATTTCGTCGAGAAGAAACGGGGCCTACTGCGAACCCGACTGGAGAACAACTGGAAAATCACCAAGCCCTCGATCAAGAGCAGTTTTTACACCAAGGAGCAGCAACACCTGGCGCACCAGATTTTTCGCGGCATGACTCACCCCGACTGGTATTCACGATTCGACCAGCAGCTAAAAGATGACGTCGGTGGCTTTGGCAACAAGCAATCCCTGGCAATCTTTGGCAAACCGGGCAGTGACAAGTTCGAGTTCGTCCTGGCCAGCCGGCATATGACTCTGCGCTGCGATGGCAACAGTGCCGAACACGTAGCTTTCGGCGGCCCCATTCTCTATGCCCACGAAGGGGAAGAATTGTTTGAAGAGCCGAATCACCCCAACAATGTTTTTTGGCACCAGGCCCTGGCTGCCAACAAGTTGTACGACATGTTCAATGGCAAACAACGTAAACAGGCACTGGTCGTCAAAGGGATGCCTTCGGAAGAGCTGATTGGATTCCGTGGCAAACAAGGAAAATTCGATGGCATACCGGTCACCGAGTTTTCTTCGGATCAAAAGCAACACTTACAATCGGTCTTAAAACTGCTGCTCGAACCGTTTCGCCAGTCTGATCAGGATGAAGTCACTCGCTGCCTCAAAGTGCAAGGGGGCCTGGATGCTTGTCACCTGGCCTTCTACAAGGAAGGCGACTTGGGCGAGGATGGCCTCTGGGACAACTGGCGACTGGAAGGTCCTTCGTTTGTCTGGTACTTCCGCGGCACCCCACACGTTCATGTCTGGGTCAACGTGGCAGATAATCCCGGGGTCAAATTGAACAGCTATCAGGACTCCGTTGGGGTCTAACGCTCCCCTGCTGGAAAACCTCTCCAGGGTCTGTTTGGTAAGTGGTAGCCGGTATGGCCCAAGTAACAATTCTAGTCTGGGTTTTCTCGCCGCTGCTGGTCTATGTGGTTTTCTTCCTGTTGGCACGACGTCCCACCGCTATTCGCTGTTCACGAATCGGGCAGCTGATCGTTTTATTAATCACCTTTAGCACCCTGCTGACGTTCGTGGTTGCGGGATCTGACGACCCGCTAAACTGGCCCCTGACCATTTCCTGCCTGGTGGCTGGAATTTGCCTTTGGCCACTGTCACAAATCTTCCTGGTGCGTTTAGCCACCGATCAATTCCAGGAGCTTGTCCATACTGGCAGTGCCCGTCTGCTGCTGGCCTGCGAAACGACCAGTTCACGCCACGTGAACTTGACGGGGCGCACTCGCTCGGCATCGATTCGCAGTTTTCCAGTGGCTCCCAGAATCCTCATCGCTGTCATGCCAGCGGCCCGTCCCCGGGACAAGATTACGCTGCTGATCCGCTGGCTTCCGAAAGTGCTACCCGGTCCTCTGCCACGGCTTCGCATTGTCTTAAAAAAGAAGTCTTCTTCATGAATTTGTCCTTAGAATGAAGGACATTTAACCGCTGGTGTAGCGAAAATGACAGTTGTTTTGGCATAATAAACATTCGATACTTAAAGAGACCGTTCAAGCAACACTTTTTCAAGGGAAAACCAATGGCCACTCAAACCGCAGAAGCCGAAGTTCAAGTAAACAATTCTCCCCAGGCTGTCATCGACTACATTGCCAACATTGAAAATCGACCTTCTTATTTACCTTCGCTCAAGTCAGTCTCTAATATCCAGGGAGAGTCCGTTGGTTCCAGTTGGACCTGGTGCTGGTCCCTGCTAGGAATTGACTTCGAGGGAACCGCCACTTGTACGCAATATGAAGCGGGACAATCCTACGCCTTCAAAACCGAGGGTGGCATCGAAAGTACTTTTACTTACCAGGCCGAAGCGGATGGTGAGGGAACCAAGCTGACCATTCGCGTGGACTTTGAGCTTCCCGAATCGATCCTCTCGCAGGTCGGAGTAGACGGTTTGGTAGCCGCGGCTAAGCAAAAAGAAGTAGATGCTGTGGTTGAAAACCTCAAGACCATACTCGATCAGTAGCAAGTGCCTGCTGCAACGAATCACCTGATCTAACGTGCCACATCACCTAACAATGAGGCCCTCACTGTGAAACTCGGTTTGATCGCGATGAGCGGTATCCGCTGCTGTGACAGTGAACTGCTCGACATGGGTTTAACGCTGCCCGGATTCGTGGAACGAAGCACAACGGTTGCATCGTTGCCCAGCCTCGGCCTGTTAACGCTGGCAGGCATGACGTCCAGTGAACACACGATTAATTACTGGGAAATCGACGATTTACCACCCGAAGATGAACTTTCCGACAACCTGGACCTGGTAGCTATCTCGAGCTTTAGTGCCCGCATCCAAGATGCTTATACCCTGGCTGACCAGTTTCGGAAGAATGGTACGCCAGTCGTGTTGGGCGGGCTGCATGTTACAGCGATGCCTGACGAAGCGGCCAATCATGCTGACAGCGTAATCGTCGGAGAGGGAGAAGCGGTCTGGAACGAAATTCTCGACGACACGGCAGCAGGGAACCTGCAGCCCCGCTACTCTTCCTTTGAGCGACCTAATTTTGACCTGGCAGCCGCCCCGACTCCAGCTTTCGAATTACTGGACATCTCCAAGTACAACCGCCTGACCGTACAAACCAGCCGTGGTTGTCCCTTGAAGTGTGAATTCTGTGCAGCTTCCATACTGCTGACACCTCACTACAAACAGAAACCGGCCGAACAGGTGTTGGCTGAAATCGATCGTATTCGTGAGATTTGGCCACGGCCTTTCATTGAATTCGCGGACGACAATTCATTCATTAATCGACGTTACTGGAAAGAACTGTTGCCCGAATTAAAAAAACGTCGTGTCAAATGGTTTACCGAAACCGACTTGTCCGTTCATGAAGACGAAGAACTGTTGAGGTTAATGCGCGGCAGTGGTTGTGCCCAGGTACTGATCGGCCTGGAGAGTCCAGTCGAAGCGGGTCTCCAAGGGATCGAACTAAAGACTAACCGCAAGATCAAGTGGTGGCCCGATTACATTGAGGCCATTAAACGTATCCAGTCACATGGAATTCGAGTCAACGGCTGTTTTGTGCTGGGCCTCGACGGGCATACGCCGGAAATCTTCGACCAGGTCTATGATTTCGTGATGGAATCTGAATTGTACGATGTCCAAATCACCTACCAGACTCCTTTTCCTGGCACACCCCTCTACGATCGGTTGCTGGCAGAAAATCGATTGCTCTACCCTGGGGACTGGAATCGCTGTACCTTGTTTGACATTAATTTCCAGCCGTCCCACATGACGGTGGAGCAGCTTAGGCATGGGTTTTATAACTGGTCGAGCCGGCTCTACAGTGACGAGTTGACAAAATGGCGTCGAGACAATTTCAAACAAAAATACCTTCGCGCCAGCAAGCATCGCTGATCGCTACCGGAAAAACCACGACAGGGAGTTCGTCGCCACATTGACATTCTTTGCCTGCGGAAGATTTAATCGCTTACTCGGCTGGACCCTGCTGATCGTGGGCATGGCGGGAATGAGCGGTTTGGATCCATGGATCTTTGGCCAACAAGATCCAGCTGAACTGCTCAACAGTACACGAATGCAGTTGCGGCATGCGCAAGGTGTCATCCTGGCCATGGCCTTACTGCAACTGCTGGTTGGCTATGTCCTGACAACCAGGGCATTCCAGTCACGATTCAGTGTTCAGTCTTCGATCCTTACCGGCTTCGGAGCGATCCTCTACGCCGGCGGTTACATGCTGCTGGTCTGGCACCCACTAGGCAAGTGGCTGGTGTTATGCGGTTGCTTACTGAATCTGACCGCCTTCCTGAAAACGCTTCGCATCGACATCGGCGGTAGCGGAGTGAAGCACATCCAGCTTATTCTGCCGATCCTCTGCTTCGGGATGTTCCTGGACCTGCTGACAAGCCTGTTTATCCTCTACCCGGATCTCTTTTCCCTGAACTGGCTGGGAAACGAAGACGAAGTACGATTGCGGATGCTACGACTGGCCAGGGTCGCGGTCATTGCGCTAACCGTCCTGACGCTGCTTTACTTTGACCTTGCTTACCGAGCCAACACGACCAGCCAAATAATCACCTGGGGTCACCGTGGCCTGCTGGGGGGTACCATTGGCATGCCACTGGTCCTGGCCCTAGCCTGTTTTACTTTTACCGACGTAAAATACTTGTTGCCTATTCCAGCAACCCTGGTCTGCCTGGGAGCGCTGGCTGGTTTGAACCTGGCCTGGAAACATGGGGGTCGCCTGGAACAGCTGGGGTGGGCGATCATCACGGCCTCACTATTCACCGGCATGGGAATTGGCATGTATGCTTTCGATGGACCATTACCGGCGCCCTGGGGAATGGACCAGTACCAGGGCTTCGTGAGACGGCTGCTGAGAATTGGCCATGCCTACGCCATCGTACTGGGGATCCTGACACTTTTTCTCGCACAACGATTCCAACAGCACCGACAGTTTCAGCTCATCAGACGTATTGGTGTCGGACTCTACCTGCTGGGGATGGGAACAACGCTGTTAACCTTCACACTGCTCGCCCTGTCAGCCGTGCCAGTTTGGGCAACGGCCATCGGCCCGGCAACCGTAGCCCTGGGACTGCTGCTCTGCGTCACCAACGTTCGTCCCGATTCACAGCCG
>JAYGDG010000215.1:0-1642 GCA_046583015.1 Pirellulaceae bacterium
TAACCAAGGCTGTTGCCAACACAAACGAGCCGCTTGGGAACGGTCTGCTGATCTGCTGCCAGCGATTGCCCAGGGGCCAGGCTGGCCAGCGTCGGCAGTGCCAGGGAAACCCCTGCACCCCGGAGAAAATGTCGCCGATCAATTTGCTGTTTTACTTTCATAATCAACTATTGTAGCCTGTCCAGTCCCAATCAACCATTGTATTTAAGGGACCTAAACCGCCTGACGTTGGGGACTCTCTCCTTTGCGGGGCTTGATTTTTGGGCCTCGAAGGCTTACTCCTATTTATAAAGAAAATACCTTTCTAAACAAGATTTTGCGGGCACACGATCTATAAGGAATCCAGCTATGAAGTGGGCACTACTTTTTATCTTCGCCGTCATGACCATCACAACATTCACACAGACATCGGCCACGGCTGAAGACTGGGTGGTGTACGAAGGCAAGTCGGGTCCCGGCAAAGGAAAACACATTGTCTTTATCGCCTCGGACCACGAATACCGTGGCGAGGAAACGTGTCCCGCCATCGCCCGTATCCTGGCCTACCGGTATGGATTCAAGTGTACCGTGCTCTTTGGACTGGATAAGGACGGTTACATTCAAGCAGGTTCTTCCCGCATACCGGGCATGGCCGCTCTGGACAATGCCGATATGATGTTCCTGTTCTTACGGTTCGTCGCTCCCGATGATGCCACGATGAAACCTTTCATCAGCTACCTTGATCGAGGTGGACCGGTGCTGGGCCTGCGGACCACGACCCATGCATTCAACGGCCTCAAGGGCGAGAACAGTAAGTACAATTATAATTCACGGGACAAGAGCTACGACCATGGTTTCGGCCGACAGGTACTGGGCGAAACCTGGCGCCCACCCCACGCGGGTCACTATGGCCGCAATCACAAGTACAGCACACGGATGTTCGGTGTACCCGAACAGGCTAACCACCCGGTGCTGCGAGGGGTCAAAGATATGCATGCCATGGCCGGGGCTTACAGTGCCCAACCACTGCCGAATTCAGTTATCCTCGGAAAGAATCAAGTGCTTGATTCAATGAAACCTGACGGTAAACCGCTGGCCAACAAGCCGCCCAGTCCAGCGATCTGGGTCCGGACCTACAAATCCGCCTCGGGAAAAGAAGGGCGCGTTTTTGCCAGCACCCAGGGTGGCTCGGAGGACATTCTTAGCGAGGGCGTTCGCCGCGTCATTATCAACGGCGTCTTCTGGTGCATGGGCCTGGAGAAGGACATCAAGGCAGATATGGATGTGGCCTTTGTAGGTCCCTACCATCCGGTAACGTTTAGTTTTGCCGGATACCGCAAAAAGGTAAAACCGGCCGACATCGCCGGCTGGGAAACACCGATCTGGAACCCCCAGGCTTCGACTGCAAGGTCAAAGTAATCCCCCGAAAACTCCAGTCAAGCAAACGATGACCTGGACCGCTAAGATGACTAGACTACACCAGCGTTTCTTGTTGTTAAAATCAGAAGAAAGTCGACCCATGCTCGCAGCGAATCGACACCAAACTGCCTGTTCACGTCTGATCAGTAGTATTTTCCTGGTGATCCTCACCGTTTCCCTGCCAATCGGTCTGATGGCAGCTGCCAAAACACTGACTGCCGACCAACTGTTTGCTCCCGAGCAT
>JAYGDG010000117.1:0-2757 GCA_046583015.1 Pirellulaceae bacterium
CCGTCCGTTTGTCGAAAGCCACCACTCCCGTTCCATTACCGGTCACTTGTTCCAGATCGCCTGGAGCCAGGGTTTGAGATTCTTCCGGACTGCCGCCAACCATGGCGATTACTAGATCTCCTTCGATAACCGGGGTGCTCCCGGCACCGAAGAAGTTCTGTACCACTCCAAACTCTTTTGCCGTGTCAACTTTCCAAATCAGTTTTCCGGTTTCGGTCTCCAGGCACTGCAACAGGCCTTCAACGCCGAGCAGGTAGATGCGATTTTCGTCAACCAGTGGCGAACTACGGGGACCCCCATCGTAGCCAAAGATGTCTTCGTAATCAGAATGATACCTGAATTGCCAGATCCGGTTTCCAGTCTTGGCATCCAGGCAGTCGAGGTGAACGGTCTCCTTCGTGCGGTCAAACTGGTAGTAGCGACCCTTTGAGACGGAGCCGATTCCATAGCTGGTTCCCAGTGGTTTTTGCCAGACAATCCGCAACCCGCCTTCGGGCCACTTAGTTAATGCTCCTGTTTCCGCTGACTTGCTGTTGCCACCGGGACCGAGAAATGTGGCCCAGTCGCTGCCGGCTGTTCCAGCCGGGGAGTTGCCCTCTGCGGTGATCGGTTCCTCTCCGACGTTTTGCGTTTCACTGGCCACAGCTTCCTCCTCGACAGCCGGTTCCTCACTGGCTGCCTGTGGTGCTGGGTCGTCTTGCTTGTTGCTCTCGACGGACTCGTCACGTTCGGAAGTTTCGCTGACAGGCGGTTGTGGCTGCTGGTCGGTTTGCTCGGTGGATGCGGTCTGGGATTGCGAGGGTTTCTCTTGAGTCTGGTCCGACTGACATCCGGTCAGAGTCAGGAAAAATAGCAATAGGAAGACTCGCATGCTCATGGGACGTTCCTTTGTGGTTCCGAGAGTGTTCCTGTGCCCATTTTGCCAGTCGCCTGGTTTGGCAGGCAGGTCTTTTTGGTAGATTTCCCAGGGACATTTCCCAGGACTGTTAATATAATCATTTTCAGTTGCAGCTTGCTACCGGAGTCCGGGATTCTGAAGTTTCCCAGGACAGCCGGCCAGATAGCAGGAGGAGGCGGCAGTATGTTAGTCGTTAACGACAGGATCAAGATTCCTCTGTCCCAGTTCACGTTTTCTTTCGCCCGTAGTTCGGGACCCGGGGGACAGCACGTGAACAAGGTAAATACCAAGGTGACCTTGCACTGGCCTGTTGCGGAGACAGAGAGTCTTTCCAGTGCCCTGCGGGATCGATTTTGTACTCGCTATCGGCGACGGATCAATAAACAAGGTGAACTCGTTTTAAGGAGCCAGCGGTTTCGGGATCGTGGCCGCAATGTGGCAGATTGCCTGCAAAAACTGCGACAGATGATCTTGGACGTGAGTAAGCCACCTCAACCGCGTAAAAAGACGAAGCCTTCACGTTCATCAAAGGAGCGTCGTTTGAAGTCGAAACGCCTGAAATCAAACAAGAAACAACTGCGCCGACCTCCGACCGACAGGGAATGATTCCGCCTCCTGTCCCCTGCCCCACAAGCTAATCTCCTGTTGCGGATCATAAAATCCAAGGTGGCAGCTGAGGTGGCAGCAGATGACGTTTTTGCCTGCTTTTTCGACGCTTGTGCTCAAGCGTCGAAAAGTTGTAGTAACTGAATCAGTGGCTTTTGGCCTCCATTTTTCTGACAGGTCCTTCTCGCATTTGGAGGTCCTGCTTATAATTCAGACTGTTAAGTGATCGATTTGCGAGTCCAGTTAGTTCTACTGCGAGTATTGCCGATCCGAGATGACTAAGTCACAGCATATTGATAAAATCCTGGCAGCATGGCCTTATGAGGCAGAGTCGCTTAACGTACGCCTCGCTAAAGGTGCTGATGGTCGCGAGATCATCCAGATGCGGATCGATATGGGACTGCTGCAGCTAGAAGTTCAGGGCCGACCGGACGGGACGAAACCCCACGGTGAAGCGACTTTTCAGGATCATCTGATTGCTGAGTCGGTTCGTAATCACCCGGACTGGACACTTTCGGAATCTCAATGTGGTGAAGTTGATCGAGAATTCGTTCAGTATTATCACCGACGCATGTGCTGGTTGAAGCTTCGGGAATACCACAATGCGGTCAGTGATGCTGACCACACATTATGCCTGATGGATTTCTGTGGCAAACATTCTCCAGATGACGACTGGACCCATTCCCACGAACAGTACCGACCCTTCGTCATGTTTCATCGCGTTCATGCCACCGCGCTGGCGGCCCTGGAAGATGATGGAGCAGACGTAGCTGTGCAAGAAATTAACCTGGGACTTCGACAACTTAAAGATGAAGTCTTTGAAAATGTTGACCAGGAAGATTTTGAAGAAGACGAACTGATTCAACGATTAATTGAATTGCGGGAGACACTCCGCCAACAGTACGAGGTCGGACGTACACTCGAAGAACAATTGGGCGATGCGATTGAAACAGAACAATATGAACTGGCAGCCGAACTGCGAGATCAATTGGCCCGCCGTGAAACGAACGTCCACTAAACCGCTCACCTGGATTCTCCTCGGTGACATGCTGCACCAGCCGTCTCGTTGGCCAGCGCTCTGTTGAGCCTGAGCGGGCACCTGCCCCCTTGCCCAAGTTACCAGCTAGCACGCTAGCGTTTTGAGAATTTGTAACTTCGTCCTCAACGGGTAATTTGGATCCCCTTCTTCAATAAGCGTTAAGCTCCATGCCCACGGTGAGTTGGGTCACAGAAAGAAGATCGGAAGAGCGTCG
>JAYGDG010000255.1:0-2165 GCA_046583015.1 Pirellulaceae bacterium
GACAAGCCCATGAGTCCTGCATTACATCATCGTCATGGAAATCTCTCCGGGCCGTTGCTGGCACTGGTCGTTGGAATCCTGGTACTGGCTGGTTGGCTAACCTGGTTCATCCTGTCAAAAACTCCTCTGCCCTCTCCGAACAACGGAAGCACGAAGAATACCCAGGTCGAGCAACCCGACCAATTTGTCGGCAGCAGCAGTTGCGCCGAATGCCACGCTGATATCTACAAGTCGTACCAGCATCATCCCATGGCGAACTCCCTGAGCCTCCCTGCAGACGCCACCGTGTCCGAAGACTATCAACAGCACACTTCGTTTATTAGTGGTGGCCGACGATACCGGGTTACGCTACCCAAGAACCCTGAAGCGACTGACAATAAGAAACCGGTTCCGCAACATCATGAAAAAATGGTCGATGCTGAAAACAATGACATCTATGACCAGTCTTTCCCCATTGCGTTTGTCGTCGGCTCTGGATCTCGTGGACGTTCTTACATTATCCAGCACGACCAATTGCTCTTTCAATCTCCGATTACCTGGTACGTCAAGGACCAAACCTGGGATCTATCTCCAGGCTATGATCCTTCCGGACATCAGCGATTCGGACGACGGTTAACTGAATCATGCCTTTCTTGCCATGCCGGCAAAAGTAATTTTGTTGGCAATCACAACGACCGTTTCGATAGTGTCACCCCGTTTCATGAACTGACCATCGGTTGCGAACGTTGTCACGGTCCAGGTGGTCAACATGCCCAGGCTCATCGCCAGGGCCTGGTCAGCGACAGTCAAAACATTGTCAATCCGGAAAAACTGGCACCGCGGGAACGCAATAGTGTCTGTTATCAGTGCCACTTATCGGGGAAGCATCGGGTCTTGCGCTATGGCAAACGACCTCGTGATTTTCGACCCGGGCAATCGTTACGCGATACCTGGACCGTCTTCATTAGCGGCACAGGCATTGATCTGGATCAACAGGCACGCTTAACGAGTAATGTTGAACAAATGCACAGCAGCCGTTGTTTCCAACAAAGCGATGGAAAAATGGGATGCATCTCCTGCCACGATGCCCACTATCATCCCAAACCTGCAGAACGCACAGCTTACTACCGCGCTCGATGCCTCAGTTGCCATCAGCAAGACAGTTGCTCATTACCGGAAGCAGAACAAAGTGCTGCTCCTGCGTTAAATTCATGTACCCATTGTCACATGCCCGAGCTGGTTACCAGCGATATTGCCCATTCCTCGCAAGCGGATCACCGCATCCTGCGTTTCCCAGCCACGACGGATGCCGACCCCGAGAAGTCCAAGCCGACCATGACCGACAAGAACGGACCACGCTGGACCGTCTTTGATGGTGGCCTAGAAACCATCCCAGGCTGGGATGCTGACCGGGCCACTGCCATCGCTTCCTTTTATGAAGCCCGGGCCAGCAACGACGAGGACGCCATGCGAACAGCTCGCGACAAACTGCTCAAAGTAGTCAACCAGGTTCCCGAAGATCAGGCGGCACGACTGGAGCTGGCCCAAATCTATTATCGCCTGGAGAATTACCCGGAAGCCTTAAGACACATCCAGATAACGCTGACCCAAGATCCGCAACAAGAGGCTGCCCTGGTCCTCGCCGGATTCTCGGCTCAACTGACCGATCATTTTCAGGACGGGATCGATTACTTTGCACAGAAAATAGCTCAAAACCCATGGGATGCAAATCTATTCATTCCCTACGCTGAAATGATCGCAGAACAACAAGATCTCCATAAAGCTATTAAGGTCCTAAAAGACGGCTTGCAGATCGACCCTTCCAGCGGCGCCTTGCATTCGATCATTGCCGAATACTATCGTCGTACGGGCCAAATTCAAGAACGTCAACGGCACCTTGATCTAATCGAGTCCATACGATATTCCATGGAGCGAGATCAGTAACTAACGATGCTTCGTGAACAGATCCCGTGGCGATTACCTCGCACCCACACGCGTTTAGACAACTGGACAAAACCATGGATGACAGACCTTTAATCCTTGGTGTCGATGGAGGAGGCACAAAGACGAACTCCCGTCGCTGCCCTGGCCCCGATCGTTCTGGAAGAGGCAGCTGCCGGTGATCCAATCGCTCTGAAAATCATCAACCAGTCCGCTCACTCTCTGACAACCATGGTTGAGTCTGT
>JAYGDG010000532.1:0-4267 GCA_046583015.1 Pirellulaceae bacterium
GCAGGCCAGTTTTGAGTTTCTGGCTAAAGCTGGCGAGTTGTGTCTTGATGTGAGCGACCGCTGCGGCGGTTTCATCCGCAGTTGGATTGCGCGCTAGCGCCAGTTGCCAGGCGCGCTCGGCTGCCCTGATCGGATCCTTGCCGGTCTCTTTGAGAATTCGCCGCGCCATGGCAGAACTCTGGTCATGAACAAAGTGATTGTTCAAGAGTGCCAGGGATTGCGTTGGCACCGTGGTGACATCCCGCTGGCCGCAGGGGAGGGTGGTGTCGGTAAAATCAAAGGTGGTCATCAGCGGGAGCAGTCGGGATCGCTTGGTCATCATGTAAATGCTGCGGCGTGACCGTTCGGCCAGCGTGGAGGTACCCCAGGCACTGGCTTTGCGGGAAAGTCCCTCCAGCGCCTCCTTGCTCATCCGCGGGTAAAAACTGGGGCCGCCCATTTTCCTGTTGAGCCGTCCACTGACGGCCAGCATGGCGTCGCGCAGTGCCTCGGAGTCGAGACGCTGGCGGTTGAATCGCCACCAGTTTTCATTGAGAAAGTCCTGCTGCTGATACTGCTGCTGATCCGGGTGCTGCGAAGACTGGCGATAGGTTGACGACATCATGATCAGCTTGTGCATCCGCTTGAGCGTCCAGTTTCCGGCGACCAGTTCAGCGGCCAGCCAGTCGAGCAGTTGGGGATGGGTCGGCGGGGTACTTTTGAAGCCGAAGTTATTGGGTGTCCGCACAATCGCCTGGCCAAAATGGTGTTGCCAGAGACGATTGACCATCACACGCGCCGTTAGCGGATGATCGGGCCGCGTAATCCACTGGGCGAATTGCAGGCGCCGCTGGGTCGTCTTGCTCTCTGCCGGGGGAGCGGCCAGCTGTTTTTCCAGTGCCGGAATTGAAGAAAGCGTTGCCGGTTCAATCACATCACCTGGTTTCTTGCGTTCGCCCTTGATTAGCAGGTGAATTGGCTGAGCAGTGCGACCCTTGTCGGTCCAGCCAAACACATCCAGTCCCAGTTGTTCCTTGGAGGGGCCGCCCAGGTTCCCTTGCCCGATGTAACCGGCCCAGAAAATACTGGCCGTCCGGTAGTAATCGGTCTGGCGGATGGGATCAAACTTGTGATCGTGACAGCGTGCGCATTTTACGGTCAGCCCGATGAAGGCCGAGGTGGTCGTGTGGACCATGTCTTCCAGCCGCGTGTAGAGATAGTCGGCCGCGTCGTTGGGTTCATCATTCCAGGTGCCGGCCCGAATCATGCCGGTGGCGATGACCGACTGCTCGTCGCGGTAGGAAACTTCGTCACCAGCGAGCTGATCGGTCACAAACCGGTCGTAGGGCATGTCGCTATTGAAGGCGTTGATTACCCAGTCACGGTAGCGCCAGATGTTTGGTTTTAGCTGGTCCCGTTCGTAGCCGCACGTTTCAGCAAAGCGAACCAAGTCGAGCCAGTAGCGGGCCCACCGTTCGCCATAATGTTTTGATTCGAGCAACTGGTCGATCAACTGTTCGTAGGCGTCAGGCTGTTCGTTGTTGACGAAAGCGGCGACCTGTTCGGAGGTTGGGGGTAGGCCCAGCAGGTCAAAATAAGCGCGGCGAATGAGAGTTACTTTGTTTGCCAGGGGTGCTGGCTGGAGGTTTTTATTTTCCAGCCGTGCCAGGATGAAGGCATCGATCGGGTTGGCGACTCGCTCGGCCTGGCGAACCTTGGGGACTGCGGGTCGCTGCACGGGCTGCAAAGACCACCAGTCGAGGCCACCGCGCACATCGGTTGTTTTTTCGTAGACATCGATCTTGCGCCCTGCTGGCCACTGGGCACCTTCGGCGATCCAGCGGGTCAGCAAGGTAATTTAGTGGGCGGGCAGTTTCTGGGACTGGCCGCGCGACTTGGGTGGCATTTCGCCTGCTACCAACCGTTCGAGCAGCGGGCTGTCAGCCACCTTACCGGCAGTGATGACCTGGCCCGAGTCTCCTCCCTGGAAAGCTGTCTTGCGACTTGACAGATCCAGGCCTCCCTTGACGTCGCGGGCGTTATGACACTCGACGCAGCGTTTGGCGATTAGCGAGACAATCTCCTTTTCAAAGGAGACTTTTTCCTGGGCTGTAAGGAGACTTGCCGAAAGGAGCAAGCCAGTCAGGGAGGTAATGATCGCGAGCCGATTCATGGGAGCGGTACTTACTGATGGGGGTTGCCGTCCGGTTCTCGAAGCGGAGTAGATTCTACCATCTCTACGTGGTATTTGCTGCCGTAGGCGGCAAAGCCAGGGAAGGCGAGATTTCTGGCGCATCGAGGGGGCCCAGCAGGGTGAAACGTCTGCGGGCCACTGCTGGGTGAAGTGCCAGCGAGTTCAGGCAGCCGCCTGCGTGGCACTGGCTTCTTTTCGCAGGTACCAGCAGCTGGTTTTCCGCTCTTCACAGCACTGAACGTTTTCTGGCTGCGCGGCACAGAACTCGTCGACTGCCTTGGTCGCTCCGGGCCACTTGGACGAGTCGTAGTCATCAAAGACAACGACGCCGCCGGGTGCCAGCCGATCGTAAAGAAGATCCAGGCACTGCTGATAGGACTGGTAGATATCGCAATCCAGGTGGATAAAGCAGAATCGACTTTTCTGGAAACGGGGCAAGGTTTCGTGGAAGAAGCCTTTGACGGTTTCTCCCGGGATGTTGTAGGTCTTGAAAAATCGTTCTAACCGGTCCGGGGTATCGGAACACATGCGAAACTTTTTACGTATTCGCGAGAGGAAGCGAAACAGGCCCACGTCGACGCGACCAACCATCTCGCCAGGAAAGCCCTCAAAACTGTCGCAGGCGTAGAGTTTCTTTTCCGCAGCCTGCTCGGCCAGGGTGCGGCCGATCCTGGTAACGGAACGGCCCCGGTAGACGCCACATTCGATCACGTCACCGGGAAGATGAAGAGTCGATTCCAGCAGGCTGATCATGGAACTCGACTGGCACTCGCTTTTGAGCTGGTTCCAGTAGTGGGTTTGGCCATCCGGAGTCTTGAGAAGCTTATCGATCTGTCGATCTTGTTCCAGTCGTCTCTTTTCATACCGCTTCATCCGGGTAGTCTCCCTGCTCGGGTTGTCTTGCGGAGCAACGAAGTGCGGCAGGGACAATAGGAGATGTTGACGGACAAGTCAACTTCAGATCGACTGGGTCAGCCGCAACACTTGCGGAGGGAGCGACTCGACTCTCCCCTTACTCTTGCTCCGGCTTGATCCGTCGAATAATCTGGAACTCATCGATCCAGATCCAAAGACCAAGCATGATCGGGAAGACCAGGTCGTCCCCGTCCAAGATTTCCCAACCGGTGAAGGAGTGCAGGCCGGCGATAAAAACAACCACGGCGGCCCACAGAATGCCCCACTTGACCAGGAAGGGCAGCAGCACTTTTAGCTCAATGTTAAGGTTGGGCTTGCCAGCATTCCGACGGCCGAAGGCTCGTTCGCAGATAGCGGCGACGTGGTAACTGAGAAAAATGAAAATCGAAACGCTCAGGCCCATCACCCCGACGTCGGTGACCCGCTCGAGGAAACGACCCAGCGGCGTATCAGCGAACGTCAGGAGCTCTGAATCGAGCAGGAGAATCGGGGGCAGGGCAGCAATGCTGACAATGACCAGGACAAAAAATAGGGTGACGAGACTGCCGCGAACTAGTAGTCCCAGACGCTGCGAAAAGGTTTTGCTTTCGTCGGTCATGATTGATTTCCTGTTGCTTTTCGAGTCAAGTAAAGGTCGGCTGAGAGCCGAGGTTATTCTTCGCTGCCCCCTGCTTGGAGACGGGCGATTTCACTTTTGAGTTCTTCGATCGTGCGCCTGCCCAAGGCGTATATTCCGGTGGTAAAGCAGACCACCGGTCCTGAGATTTGGGTCGAGCCAGCGGTATCCCAGAGAATTCCCAGCACGAGTATTGCTGCGCAGATGACGATCGTAAATATCATTGACCACTTCATTTGCCGTTCGTATTTCAGTGCTTTTTCCATTGTTAGTCTCTCTCTAGGAAGTTGTTGCAAATCGGTCCTCACCCAGGAGATTGCCATCGGGCCTGTAAACCGGACAGCCAACGCGTAGATTTTTGCTAAAAATTGCTCTTTTCCCAAGAGCAATTTCACACGGGCAGAGGTTCTGTGTAAGAATTGAGCACTGGCTGCAAGTCAAACTTGCATTTTTTATTTCCCGGTGGGATACTGGGCAAACCAGCGCAACCGACCAGGTATTTTTATGAACACCTACGAATTAAACCGCCGACAGGCTCTCCTGGTAGGGGGGATGGGCGCGCT
>JAYGDG010000538.1:0-1614 GCA_046583015.1 Pirellulaceae bacterium
ACCATTACCGAGGGTGGTTTCGAACAACACGTCGAAGCTGTACTGACGATACTGATTGACTCCAACGGAATCGTTCTGACGATGGAAGGCGTAACCAATCGCCAGGATGTCTTTTTCACCATGGTAGGTGCTGGCGTTGTAATAGCCGGGCTCCGGATCAAGCAGGTTCACGGTGAACCGACCAGCTAACAACACGTCATCGCCACCCGCACCGGGTCCGATATTCTCGGTTTCGTTAAGTGCCGTAGTCGAATTGACGCCTTCAAAGACACCGACCTGGTACTTGACAGCACCGCCAGCGAGTTGACCCCAAACGGCTGCCCCATCGTCACGGCCCTGGAAAATATCCTGGTAACCGAATTGGCTGAAGGGGAATGTCCAGCCAGCGTTCTGGTAGAACGGGCCGGAGAGGTTGGCGCGATCACTGGGGGGAAGCATGCGTCCCATCCAGATGTTGACCAGGTCATTGAACTCGAACTTGACGATGGCGTCCAGGATACGCATATCCGAAGAGTCGTCGCTAGTGTAGTGAGCGCCCTGTTTATGATCAAAGTAACCTTGGGCATTGTTGGTATCGAGGTTGAATTCGAATCCCAAGCAATCGTGGCCACGTCCGTTCAAGTAAACACGGGCGTTGTCAATGTTAAAGTTATTGTCATACGGTCCGGGACCGTCCCCACCGATTGCACCATTACTGTCGCGGCTAGCACTATAACTAACTCGCAGGCCAGCACCGACGGTCAGCCATGTGTCTTCGCCCCAGTCAAAGGTGCAGCCCTTGTCGCATGCATCTTTGTCGGCTGCTTTGTCGTCGGCGACCTTGATTGATGTCAACTCAGTATCCTGAGCAAACAATTGTCCCATGCTCATTAAGGCAATAGCCAGCACAGGCAGAAACCAATTTAAATTCTTCTTAACCATCTCTTGTTCTCCATAACTATGAAAAATGGTAGTGTGTCAGATGACCCTTGGGCCCCTTTACAAATTACCGCCTGAATCGTTGCAGGCCCTATTGCTGGGACTTACCAATACAACGTTAATGTTGTCGCAGTGGTCCCAAACGGACTGAAACCACTGTATAAGTGGATCGAAGCTTATAACCATTACTCTTTAAGTATTGGTGGTAAATCTAAATACTGTTTTCGGTTTTGGCTCTGAAAAGCTAACTTTGTTCGGGCTGTGTAAGGTCGGTAAAAGAGGGAAACTTTAACGGTTATCGAGTGATCTGATGAACGACTGGCTAGTTTGGCAGATGGTTGATACGGCTTTCCCCAGTGGCGGATTTGCCCACTCGGCCGGCCTGGAGGCGGCTGTCCAGTGGGGTGAATTACAGCCCGCCGGACGCCTGGACCTGTTTCTGCGAGAAAGCCTGGTGCAGGCCAGCTACGGCGCCCTTCCGATCATCGGGGCACTGCACCGCCGGCAGCAATCTTTTAGCGAGTTGGACTGCTTGAACGAAGCGATCCTGAGCAACCACGTGGCCAACCGGGCCAGTCGAAAGCAGGGCCGGGCCTTGCTAGCCAGCGCCATCGCTGCCTTTGACTTGCCGGCCTTAAAATCGCTGCAGCAGACGATTCGGCAAGAAGTATTGCCCTCGCACCAGGTGCCGATCTG
>JAYGDG010000578.1:0-1671 GCA_046583015.1 Pirellulaceae bacterium
TTCATTGGCAGGCTGTCGTTAAAACCAGACGCCCATCTTAACCGCTGGAGCTCTCCTCTTAAAGGCCAAGCAATTCTACTAAGTAGGGCGATCTTCAATCAGCGGAACAAATCGGCAGCCGACCAGTTTTTCCCGCCGGCAACGACCGTCATCCTTTTGCAGCCGCTCCAACATCTGGCGAGCCCGTTTTCCAAAAGGCCCAACCAGCAGTCCCCTCTCCGCTAACTGTTCCCACAACGGGTCCGGACATTTCTCGGCAGCGGCTGTGATCAGGATCCGCGAATAAGGAGCCCGCTGGCAATAACCCTGGCTGCCGTCCTGCTGCAGGAACGTCACGTTGCGGTAGCCAAGTTGCTCGAGCCGTTGCTGCGCCGAGGTACTTAAAGCCGGGTGGCGTTCGATCGTAATCACTGCTGCGGCCAGTTCCGCCAGCAGGGCCGTTTGATACCCACTGCCAGTGCCGATTTCCAGCACCGTTTCATCTCCTTGCAACTGGAGCGACTGGGTCATCAGGGCCACCATGTAGGGCTGGCTGATCGTCTGCTCGCAGTCGATCGGCAAGGCCCGATCACTATAGGCAATCTTCTCGTCCGCCGGGCTGACAAACTGGTGACGGGGTACGCGTTCCATGGCGGCCAGCAGGCGGGGGCAATCAATACCGCGACCTTGCAGATCACGACGAATCATCTGCTGCACATCGCCTGTCTTGGCACGAGTCCCCGTCTTGGCACTAGTCATGGGCCACCGTGGCAGGCAGCTGAGCCGGTCGCCAGTCGACCAGTTGCATTTCGACCGTCCGTCGCCCGCGAAATTCGTTGATCACGGGGCGGTAAGCAATGTCGATCGGACCGGTTAGCTGGTCCAACTCTTCGGTCCAGTCTCCCTGTCCGAAGGCCACGGCCCGCAACTTGACGCCATGCTGCTGGAAACTGACAGTCATGTGCCGCCCACCCCCGCCCATTCGTTTAGGTCCAACCACTTCCACTTCGCTGGCACAGAGGATGGGACGTGGATTGGCAGCCCCGAAGGGTGCCAGCTGTTCGATTTGTTCGAGCGTGTTTAACGTTAGTTCACTCAATTGGGATTCGGCATCAATGGTCACTTCGGGAACCTGTTCGACCGGGTTCACCTGTTCCGCGGTATATTCACAGAAGTCGGCGCGGAACGCATCAAGCGACGATTCTTCAATCGTCAAACCGGCTGCTGCCGCATGCCCTCCGTGCCTGATCAGGTGCCGGGAACAGGCGGCCAGGGCCTGGTGCAGGTTCAAGCCGGCTGCCGATCGCCCTGAACCGGTGCCCGGTTTAATTTTCATCTGGTCGAGGGCCACGACGATCACGGGCCGGTGATATTTTTCGGCCAGCCGTCCGGCGACGATTCCGATCACTCCCGGATGCCAGCCATGGCCAGCCAGTACCAGGGCCGGATCCTTCTCCGGATCAAATTCCTCTTCTGCCTGTTTGACGGCAGCCTTCCTGATGGTCCGTTCCAGGGTGTCACGATCACTGTTCAAGCTGTGCAGGTACTCGGCCAGTACCTTGGCCCGTTCAGGTGAATCGGTGGTGAGTAGTTCCACTCCCAGTTGGGCCTGGCCCAGTCGGCCGGCGGCATTGAGCCGTGGTCCGATGGTAAAGCCAATGTCGTCGGTACGGAGGCACGGCTTCTTGTCCA
>JAYGDG010000588.1:0-2900 GCA_046583015.1 Pirellulaceae bacterium
CCCTTGTTCGCCTATCGTACAGGCATGACCGGAACGGACACCCGCATCCTCCAGCATTTGACGCGGGAGACGGGCGGGGCAATTTTCTCGGTGGTCGGTGAAGCGGAACTGGCAGTGGCTGCCCGGGCGCACCGGCAGCGTCCCTTGGAGATTATGGCGATCGAGATTCCAGGTTGCCAGGACTTACTGCTGGCAGGGAGACCGAGCGTTATTTTCCCGGGACAGGAACTGCTACTTGTGGGTCGGGGTGAACCGAAAGAACCGGTGGAGGTTGAACTGACCGTCAAGAGTGGCAAGCGGGTTACCAGGTTAACCGTTCCGATCGATGCTGTCCTGGACTCGGCGCTGGCCGCTCGCAGCTATGGCCAGGTGGCAGTCGGGCAATTGGAAAACTTGCAGGCTGCCACAGAACCGGTAGCGCTGGCGTATGCGAAACACTTTCGCGTAGCCCAGCAGACATGTTCGCTGTTGATGCTCGAAAGCGAAGAGGATTACGAGCGCTTCAATATTAAGCCGCAGGAGGATGGTGCGCTGGTTAAAAGCAAACTGGCCTCCACCACGGTCGCCAATGCTCTCGATCAGTTGACCGGAGCACTTGGTGACCCCAAGGAACGCTTTTTCACGTGGCTGAAGTGGTATGAAGAGAGGTCGGAAGAAGGGTTCGAGATTTCCGAGGAATTTAAGCTGGCTCTTGAGACGATGCCCAGGGAATCGTTCGCCGTGCTGGTCAAACCACTGGAGTGTAAGGAGCGAATGCGTGGCGGGATCCCGGAAAAGATTCAACAGCAATTGGCAGACAAGGAGCTGAGTTATGACGAGATCATTGCCGAAGCGGCACGGCGTCACGAGGCCTCGGGGGCAGACGATGCGCTGCGGGTTTTGAGTTCGTTTGTGGAGAATAGTCCCGGCGATGTCGCCCTGGCGCGGGACGTGGCCTATTCGGCCATGGAATGGGGCCTGCGGGAGCAGGCCTATTTCCTCTTTCGTCGCGTGTTGGATGCCCGACCATACGAGGCGCAGACTTATCACTTGATGGCCCGCTGCCTGGCAGAGATGGGACAGGCAGACCTGGCCCTGGCTTATTATGAAGTGGCCCTCAGTGGCCACTGGGACGGCCGTTTTGGTGATTTCCCAGCCATAGTGGCCTGGGAGTACCTGCGATTCTTGCGGAACGTGGTCAGCGGTGAAGTCGAATGTAGTGTCAAGGAGTTCGCGGCCTCGCGGCTGGCTCTCGTGGCCGAACAATTCGACGTCAACCACCAATGTGACTTGGTGGCGGTGATTAGCTGGAACACGGATCGCACCGATGTGGATTTTCACGTTGTCGACCCGACCGGTGAAGAGTGTTTTTACGGGAACCCCCAGACCAAGATTGGGGGTCTGCTGTCACTGGATGTCACCGAAGGCTACGGGCCGGAAATGTTCGTCCTTAAAAAGGCGAAACCGGGTGTCTACTACATGGCGGTCGCTTACTTTGCCGACGATTTCAGCCGCGAGTCGACGCGTACCAAGGTCTATGTCACGATCTACCAGAAATGGGGCACGCCGGAGGAAACGGTGGTCCGAAAAGTGGTCACCCTAAATGCGGATAAAGATTTTCACAGGATTGCCATCATCGAGGTCGGTGAGGAATAAAAACGCTTGTTTAGGAGAGTCCGCAATTCTCGATAAAAGAGATGTCCTCGGGGGCCAATTGAAGATCGAAGAGACGGAGGTCACCCTGCATATGCTCGGCACTCGTTGTTCCTGTTAAGGGAATCATGCCGACGTCCAGGGCAAAACTGAAGATCATCTGGGCAATCGTGCAGCCATGCTTCATGGCGATCTGGGCCAGTTGAGGAGCGGAGAGGGCCCGGCGGTTGGCTGTCAGCAGCGAAAATCCCTGGTAAGTGATCTTTTGAGCATTGCAATAGTCGCGGATTGCGCGATCCCAGTGTTGGACGGCGTAGCAGCGGTTTTGTACGAAAACTGGCCGCACCGTGGCTTCTTCGCAAAGCGTCTGCAACTGTTTAAGTGAAATATTGCTAACGCCCAGCATACGTGCCTGGCCAGACTCGTGGAGTGCTTCCATGGCGCGCCAGGCGGCCCAGTCGTTGTCGGCGGGGCCCTCTCGCTGGGTTGGCCCGTGCAGTACGTAGGAGTCGATCGAGTCGGTTCCCAGGTGTTCAAGCGAACTGGCGAACGATTGTGCTACCTGGGTGGCGATCGGTGCCTCGGGGTCGTAGGGAAGACGATGGTCCTGGCCGCGTTGAAACGTGTACTTGGTTTGCAGGAAGAGGTCGTCTCGCTTTAACAAGCCGCTTTCGATCACGCCGGCAATGCCCGCGCCCACCGCAGCTTCATCGTAATGGCGCCGCTGGTTGGCCGTATCGATTCCCCGAAAACCGTTTTTCAGGGCCAGCCTGGTAAGCCGCTCGGTCTGGTCTTCTTTCCAGGCGGTTCCGTAAAGGAACCTCGGTACCGTATGGCCGTGAATCGACAGGGTACGTTGAGTCATTGGATGTTTCTCTTTCGTAGCCGGCGGGTGCCTGTACGGGAGCAGCTGGTATGTGATCTTTCCGTAAGCATTCCCTTACAATGTACACGCAGTTCTAAGCTCCCAGAACAGCCATTTTAGGTAACGGGTAAAGTGGTGCAGGGGTTCGCTCGCTATGTTAGAATCAATCCGCTTGAGAGTTGACATGGAAAGCGGATGAAAAACTGTACGATACTCACGATTGTTATGGTCCTCACGTTGCCCGGCAGGGTAAGCTGCGCGCAAGTGGACATCGAACTGGCTGAGCCGAGGCAGCAGAAGCTGGTAGTTGGTACCAAGGTCTTTAAACCCCTTGTTTATCGAGTGAACGATGAACTGATGGGGTTTAGTATTGAGTTGCTACAGGCTCTCGCTGAGCAATTGG
>JAYGDG010000606.1:0-3275 GCA_046583015.1 Pirellulaceae bacterium
TTTTCATTTCCCGAAACGGTTTGCGGGCCAGGTAGGAAGCCAGCAGCATTTCGTTTTTCGGATAGCCACCCTCGTTTTCTCGCAGGTCAACAATCAGGTTCTGCTTGCCCGATTCACCAGCGAGGCTAGCAAACGTAGCCCGTAAGAAATCCTTGTACTTCTGTTTCGATTTCTTGCTGATACCGAATTCGAACGTATTGATCGTCAACAGCCCAGTATTTTCATTGAGCGACTGGTAGCGAAACTTCTTTGCCTTGCGCCTGGCGGAGTAGCGAGATTCGTAAAGTGCCACGGTCCGTTTTCCAGGAATGGCGGCCAGTGTTTTGACGACCGGTTCCTTGGCACCAAAGGGAAGACAGCTGATCTTGAACTCTTCCGGTTCTCCATAGGCCAGTGCGTAGGCCAGGTCGAAGTCGATTGGCAGCGTACGATATTTCATGGCGCTACCAAGCCCATCGGCGGGCGCCAGCACGAGGACCTTCTTGACAATCTCATCCATGGCCACCCCGTTGACAGTGAGGATTTCAGCTCCCAGGGGCAGCTCAACCTTGTCGTGATCGACGCAGGGCTTCTGGTTAAGGAAAACGATGGGGACTGGAAACAGCTGTCCCGCTTTCATGAAATGGTCTAGTTGCTTGTTGGAAATCGTGATCGATGTGTGTCCACAATGGGTTGCATCGATCAAGGGGGCAAGCAACATGTTGAAGTCGCGGACTTTCATCGGCTTGGTCAGTGACCGGGCGACAGTATCAAAGCTGCCGTCAAAAATTTCTTTGCTCGTATGCAAGTACAGACCGCCATGAGCCTGTTCGAGAATATCTCGAAACAACTGGTAGTCCTTTTTCAGCTGGTCGACCGGGATGATCGTGTCTAGTAATGGTTGAGCTGCCAACTGCCGCTGGCGTTCTGCCCGGCGTTCTGCCTTGCGATTGCGGTTGGAGTTGTCATCGGATCGTTGCGCTGCCGGTGGTTGAGTCGCCCATACCCGGGAGGATGCGGCACTAGCGAATGTTAGCACCAGGATCGCCAGTCCCAGCCAGCAGCGTTTCAGGAAGCGACCGGGGATCCTGTCGAGTGATTGGACTTGCCGAGGCTTAAACATGAAGTAGTCCTTAAACAAGTGACACCAGGTGTTCAACTTGCTGGGTTTGTCGCGGCATTGATCAATTGTTGGACGTTTTCTTCCATGGTCCTGGTCAGGTCACTAATGGCGTCACGGCTGCGTTTGCCGGCATCGATGGTAATCGGTGCACCAAAGGTCACGGTGGCTTCCCGAGCGCTGCGAACCGTGGCCGAATAGACTCCCAGTACGTCTTCTTCGAGTTTGTCGATGGTTTCCGCCAGCCTCTCGACGGTTGGGTTTTCAGCCACGTAATCGCCCGGGTAGCTGAACAGTTGCACGGCCAGGAATAAATCGTCCAAGTCGTCATTCCATTGCCGTTGTTGCTCGTCGCTGGATGACTCCGTCTCCTGCATCAATTCCAGGGTGCGTCGTCGAAGTTCTTTGACACGTTCAGGAATAGTTCCTTCACTTGGCTTGCTTTCATGACGATGTTCCAGTCGTGAGAGGATTTCCTTGGCCAGGAAATCGGTCCGTTCCGGCAGCGAACCGCTCCGTACTTCGCCGAGAAATTCCAGTTCTTTGAGTCCCATCAGGGCCCCTGCACACTCGAGGATGCGCTGCGGTAACGAATGGTGTCGACGTGGTCTCCAGTGGATCGATTGTTCGATTTGATCCATCACGGTGAGCAGTTCCTGGGTAGGGTCTTCCAGGTACCGATACTTCATCCCGCAGGGGATACAGACGATCGGTCGCTCGGCTCGCTTGGCAGCGGTAAAGGCGATGGCGGAGGCACCTTCGCGGAAGGGGGTGACTCGGTCATTGCAATGGTAGACTTCACCTTCGGGAAAAATCACCAGCGGATGCTTGTCTTCCTGAAGCAGGCTGACTGCTTGTTTGAAGGCAACCCGGTCGGTTCCTTCACGATCAATACTGAAAACACCGTGACGTTGCAGCAGCCATTGTCCGATTTTTCCTACGGCGTCGAAGACATGCCAGGTGGCCAGGTAATGGAAACAGGTGCCGGCCAGGGCGGCGGCTTCGTTCATGCTGAAGGCGTCGGCGTGCGTAGGATGATTGCTGACAATCATGACGCCCTGTCCGGCGTCGATCGCTTCGCGAATTATTTCTGCACCGTTTACACGGATGTTCATCAGTTGCTGGTCTGAGCGGCGCCGTTTGCGGCCGAAAGGACGCATTAGTCGCACCACCAGGGGAGAGAGTCGGGACTCCCAGCGGCGGGGAGGAGCAGCCATTCGATAAGGGTTCATGGTTTGTTGTCCGCTTCACAGCCAGCTTTGGGAACAGGCAAATAAGTTATCAACGAATTGTAACATGTTGCAAGACGCTTGATCAGCTAGCCGACTGGCTAAGTTTACGATGGTAGCTGTGGCAGGAAGCAGTTTCCCGGCTACAATAAGGAACGTGAGACGATCACTCGGTGATCGCTTAGGCTAAGTTATTGTGGGAAACCGGATGCATGGTTCTCTGGCCGCGAAAACTCTTGGTCACCGCCTGCTGCCTGTTGCTAGTTTCAGTAGCAGAGGCCGAGGAGAAGGTAGATTTCAATCGGGACATTCGGCCGATCCTCTCTAATGCCTGCTTTCGTTGCCATGGGCCGGATGCCGCGGTTCGGGAAGCCGAGTTGCGTCTGGACATTCCAGACGGCGTGTTTGCTAAGCGGGACGGCAAGGCGGCGATCGTAGCAGGCCACCCGGCGCGCAGTGAATTGATACGTCGTATTACCCATGCGGATGCCGAAGAGCGGATGCCACCGGAGGAATCAAGCCGAAAACTGACTGCCACTGAAATCGACCTGTTGCGTCGTTGGATCAGAGAGGGTGCTGGCTGGCAGCAGCATTGGGCCTTTCAGCCACTCGTGCAGCCTGCACTCCCGTAGGTGGCGGAAGACACCTGGTCGAAAAACCCCATTGATCAATTCGTGTTGAGACGTTTGCGCAGCGAGGGCTTGAGTCCCGCTCGGCAAGCATCCGCGGAAACTCTTGTGCGGCGAGTTGCTTTTGACCTGACCGGTTTGCCTCCGACGCTCGAAGAGATCGATCGTTTCGTGAATGACAAGTCTCCCCGGGCTTACGAGGAATTGGTGGATCGCTACCTGCAGTCGACTGCTTACGGGGAGCAGATGGCACGACACTGGTTGGACCTGGCACGCTACGCGGACACGAACGGTTACCAGTATGATACGGAACGGACC
>JAYGDG010000609.1:0-4311 GCA_046583015.1 Pirellulaceae bacterium
GATCGGTAAGTTGCAGTCATGCTGTAGTTTACCGGAAACGGAAGCACGTTATTGTTTTTCATTTTTTCTTGGAGGGACTTTCATGAAAAGACCACGTAATTGTAGAAAGACTGGCTTTACGCTAGTCGAACTGCTGGTGGTAATTGCGATCATTGGAATTTTGGTCGCTTTGCTCTTACCGGCAGTCCAGGCAGCACGTGAAGCTGCCAGAAAGATGTCGTGTGGTAACAACCTCAAGCAACTTGGGATTGCGCTGCACAACTACCACGAAACTCACAAACGTTTTCCTGGCAAGGGATTGTACCACTGGACACGACAGTCGAACAATGGCTTTCGCTGGACCAGCAGTGCACGGGGTAGCGAGTTTGTCAAATTATTAGCGTTTATGGAACAGGAGCCGCTGCTGTCCAAGGTTGATATGACCGCTGCGGGCAGCCCGGCGCTATGCCCGTACGCGAGCGCGATCGCGGATGCGACCACCAACCCACAAACACTGGTGCGTGCCGTACCGATCCCCTCCTATCTTTGTCCATCAGCAGATGTTGATGTTCATTTGACGGGAGCGAATCCGTTTAGGGATCGAGCCATCCACTGTTACGCGGTCTCTTACGGATCCCAGCGTTTTGCTTCGCGGTCCAATTGGTGTAATGATTATCCGGGCAACGTGTTTGGCACCGGACCCGCCAACTTTGGCAACGACTCGCGCGCTTACCGGAACTCAGGTCTTTTCTGTCGTGGCCCATGGGCTGCGCGTTTCCGGGACATCACCGACGGTACTGCCTCAACGATCGCCATCGGAGAGATGTTACCGAACCGATCCGGTCACCATAGTGGTGGTTGGTTCCGCTATAACTCGGTTTACGCCGGTACTCCCGCTCCCATCAATTACCCGACGCGGGGCATTGGTGAACCAGGACATCCCGGTGCTGGAAACTGTGGACATTATTCCAACTGGCAATCGTCCATTGGCTTTAAGTCCAAGCACAAGGGTGGAGCCCAATTCGTCTTTGCGGATGGATCGGTCCATCTCCTACCCGAGACGATCGACTATATGACTTACCAGCGACTTGGTGATCGTAGAGACGGTCAACCCGTGGGATCAGGGTTCAGCGGCAACTAAGTTGATCCAACAGCGTCAGCGCTGTTAATATCAGTAGTGACTTCAGAACCACCCCGTTGTTTCAACGGGGTGGTTTTTTTGTTGTCGACTTTTGCCGACAACCAAAAACTCGTTCTGATTCACCCCAACTAGTGTTCAAGCAACTCCGCTAATCCTAAACTAACGACCATCGGACCGCTCCACGGTGTCGAACTCGCCAAAGCATCCCTTTAGAAGGAATCTAGCTATGTGTCGCTTTCCCCTGAAAACAACTCAGGTTATTGCACTCAGCTTGCTAACCTGGCTACTCACCCTGCAGTCGGTCTCCGCCCAAGGTCCCCGGCTACTCAAACCGGGAACCCTACCTGCCGACAAACGCATCGCTCCCCTCAAAGACCTCGATGGCTACTTTCCTTTTCAAGACCCTGACACGAAGCAGGCCTGGCAACGGCGCCGTGTCCAACTCCGGCAGCGATTACTTGTCTCCCAGGGCATTTGGCCGATGCCTAGTAAGACACCCTTGAAGACGGTCATCCACAGTCGTCGACGCTTTGACGACTACACACTGGAAAAGGTCTACTTCGAGAGCCTGCCCGGTTTCTACGTGACAGGCAGCCTCTATCGCCCACTCAACAAGACCGGTCCGCGACCAGCCGTTCTTTGCCCCCACGGGCATTGGAGCAACGGCAGATTCCACGACGCGGGAGCCAGTAGTGTCGCAAAACAAATCGACGAGGGAGCGGAGCAATTCAAGCAAGGTGGCCGCAGTGCCTTGCAAGCTCGCTGCGTTCACTTGGCTCGTCTCGGCTGTGTCGTCTTTCATTACGATATGATCGGGTACGCCGACAGCGTTCAAATCTCCTTTGAACTGGCTCACCGATTTGCCAAGCAGCGCCCAGAAATGAATCGTCCCCAGCGCTGGGGTCTATTTAGCCCACAGGCCGAGTCTCATCTTCAATCTGTCATGGGACTACAAACCATCAATTCTATCCGGGCCATCGATTTCCTGGAAACTCTCCCGGATGTCGACAAGAGCCGTATCGCTGTTACTGGAGCCAGCGGTGGTGGAACACAGACCTTTATGCTGGCAGCGGTTGACCCTCGGCCGGCCGTAGCATTCCCCGCCGTGATGGTCTCGACTGCCATGCAAGGTGGCTGCACATGTGAAAATGCCTGCTGCCTGCGAGTGGGAACTGGCAATGTGGAAATTGCTGCCCTCTTTGCACCTAAACCGCTTGGCCTGACGGCTGCTAAGGACTGGACCCAGGAAATGATCACCAAAGGATTTCCTGAACTACAAGCACACTACAAGATGCTCGGAGCTGCAGACAAGGTGATGCTCCTGTCACGAATTGAATTTGGACATAACTACAACCAGGTCAGCAGACAGGCCATGTACCAGTGGTTCAACAAGCATTTGCAGTTGGGCTTCAAGGAAGTTCCCCCAGAACGTGACTTCCCCTTACTTAGCAGTGCAGATCTGACAGTCTGGAATCAAGAACACCCTAAACCAACCGCCGCCGCAGATTTTGAAAGGAACCTGCTGCAGACCTGGCACCGGGACACGCAACAGCAGCTGAACAAGCTAATCCCCACCGACGAGGCCTCCTTGAGCCAATACCGCCAAGTGGTAGGCAGTGGCATTGATACGGTTGTGGGCCAAGGACTACCCGAGGCCTCCGGTGTTGAATACGACCAACTGCACAAAGAAGAAAAAGAGGAACACCTGGAAATGGCTGGGTGGCTCAATACCGGACAAAATGGCGGGAAACTACCGGTCGCCTTTCTCTATCCAAAGCGATGGAACGGGCACATTGTGCTCTGGCTCTCCGAGCAAGGTAAAGCCGGTCTCTTCCAGGCCAACGGAGAGCCAAGCTCCAACGTTCAGCAATTGCTCGATCAAGAGCTCTGTGTCGTCGGCATCGATTTGCTCAATCAGGGTGAATTCCTGAAGGATGGAAAACCTCTCGAAAAAACACGCCGAGTGAAAAATCCTCGTGAGGCAGCAGCCTCTTCATTCGGTTATAACTCTACCCTCTTGGCCCGCCGCGTTCACGATGTTTTGTCCCTCGTCACCTTCGTTCAAAACCACGACTATACGCCAAAGTCCGTGAGCCTGGTGGCACTCGATCAAACCGGTCCCCTGGCGGTAGCGGCACGTGCACAAGCTCGAGACGCAATTGATTATCTGGCCGTCGATACACATCAGTTTCGGTTCGGCCAGGTCACCGATTTGCACAGTCCGTTCTTCCTGCCCGGAGGAGCTCGCTACCATGATCTTCCTGGCATGCTCGCTGTTGCCAGCCCCGAATCAACATGGCTGGCCGGTGAAAACATGCAGTCCGTGAAAGTCGCCGTAGCAGCCTACCAGGCCATCGAGGCAAAACAGCATCTCACGCTTAACAAAAGCCCTGCGAAGCAACGCCCAGAAGCTGCCGTTCGCTGGATTATCCAACAAACCACGAGCCCTTAAAGCGGGCACGTTTCCACCCAGCAAGGATCATCGACGAACATTATGAACGTCGCCTGAAACGTACATCATGGACGATCGGAACAGGCCCCTGGGCTGCGGGAGCTGCAAACTCGTGCCAATCTTCAACGAGGGTCTGCAGCTGTTCCGTCAAATCAAAGCTAAACGCAAAAAAGGATTCCATGTCGACGCGAATACGCCCCACGGAACTATCGCGAGTAAGCACCAATTGAACTTGTGGAGAAATCGCCATTTTCTTCTGCCCTCCATGTGATCACGGTTGGATCGCATTCCCCCCCTGGCTACCCAGCACGCCCGAATTGCTCAAAGCAAATGAGGTAGCAGTGGTGATGAGACGCAGTGAAACTCAACTTTGTTCGCCAAAAAACTGGGCGAGCTGCCAGTTTCCAGCCGAAGTCTCGACCTGCAGGCAAGTTAAATCAACAGGTGTTTTCTTCCCCAGAGAGGGAGCCAAAAGATTCTTGGCCGCCAGGTGATAGCACCCTGCAAGAGCTGTCTAGCGAGTTGATTTCAGACGGCAAGGTCCCTCTCATACGACTGATCTTGCCTAATCCGGTCCTTTCTCCTATGCTCTCAGCCCAATGCTCAATCATTCGCTTGGTATCATCCGAACGAACGTTGAAATTGTCGCAACAAACAGAACTGTCTTGGGAGTCGTACCGTACCGACAAGATCAAACAAAACTTGCCTGCAGATCGAACCTCTAAAGGTTCAACTGCAG
>JAYGDG010000682.1:0-5133 GCA_046583015.1 Pirellulaceae bacterium
TCGCGTACAACCTGGATGACATCGAGTCCCTCAATGATCATGGCCAGCACTGGGGCCCCGGTAATGAACGTTTCCAGTCCCGGGTAAAATGGTTTCTCAACATGTTCCGCGTAATGCTGTTTGGCCAGGTCGGGGGTGACCTGCAGCATTTTCATGGCAATGATGTTGAAGCCTTTGTTTTCGAAGCGGGAGATAACCTGCCCCATTAAACGGCGCTGAACACAATCAGGTTTAAGCAACACCAGGGTACGTTCCATAATAAACCTCGCAGCTCAATGCGTCTCGAAAAAGGTCCTGCTGGCGAGCAGGGATCCATGCCTAAGGGGCGAATTGTAGAAGATTTACTCTCGCGACTCAAGGCTTGTCAGGCCGATCCATTTGCTTGAGGGGACCGATTGTCACCGTGGTTTCCTCGGTTAAGGGAAACGTGTCGAGGATTTCACGAATGTCGGCAACCGTGATCGCCTGGTAGGAATCGACCACGTCGCTGACTGTCCGATATTGACCACGCTGTAGCCAATTGGCACCGACTGCATAGAGCCGGTGCATGGGCCGTTCACTACTGAGTACCACGTGGGAACAGGTCTTGCTTTTCGCCTGAGCCAGCTCTTCTTCACTGACACCATCCTCTTGTAACCGGTGCTTCATGTCCGTGGCGTGTTGCAGGATTTGCTGGGCATCTTCAGGGGCACCGCAGAGATAAGTCATGAAAATACCGGTTCCTTGGAACTCGTAACAATCAAGGCCAGCATATTCTGCCAGCCCAGTTTCAATCATTTCCCAGTAGAGGCGACTGCCACTATCGTCGCCAAAGATGGTAGCCAGCAGGCGAGCCGCGTAACGCTGGTTATCGTCGGCCGCCGGGCCGTTCGCAATTTGGACCAGGTACTGCTGGGTGGCAGTTTCCTTGTGAAGGTTGAGGAAACCGTCGTGGGGTTCGGCGCGGGATGTCTCGCGCGTGACTGGAAAGCTGGGCCACTGGCCACACATTTGCTTGGCAGTGTTAATGAGGGCATCAAAATCAACATTTCCGGCTGCCGTTAGCACCATGTTGCCGGGACTGTAACGCTGCTCAAAGTATGACCCCATCTGATCTGCGGTGAGTGCTTTCACGCTTTCCACTGATCCGAGGACACTGCGTCCCAGCGGATGATTGCCAAAATGTTGAGCCATCGCTTTTTCGTGGGCACCGAAGGGAGGCTGGTCGTCGTACTTGGCAATCTCTTCGAGGATGACTTGTTTCTCGGTATCGAAATCTTCTGGTCGCAGCGACGGTCGCATCATGTCACTAAGTATTTCCACGGCCGTTTGCTGGTATTCAGGGAGCATGGCTGCATAGTAAATCGTCTGCTCTTCGCTGGTGGAGGCGTTGCTGTGGGAACCGATCTGGTCCAGTTGCTGGTTGACTTCGGCGGCCGTTCGATGAGCCGTTCCCTTGAAGGCCATGTGCTCGAGGAAATGGCTGACGCCTGAGAGTTCGTCTGTTTCATCACGGGCTCCAGCCCGCACGAAATAGCCGATCGCCGTGGAGTAGGCCTTGTCATTGCACTCGGCAACAATCTGCAGGCCGTTGGGCAGCGTGTGGTCACGAAATTGCAACGGGCACCTCCAGGGCATGTTTTCCCAGCGTGGTAACTTTCAAGTCATGGGGACGGTGCGTCTCCAGGTAAGCGTTAATGCTCTCACAGGTTAATTGATCGATGATCGAAGTGATTTCTTCAATGCTGCGAACCCTGTTTAAGAAATACCAGTCGGCAGCAATCGCCCCACTGCGTGCTGCACTTGATTCCTGGTGCATGATGAGGGCACTTTTTACCCGGGCCTTGAGTCGCTGGAGTTCTTCCGGATAGATTCCTTCGCTAAGCCGCATCAATTCCCCGCTCATCACATCCAAGGTCTCCTGGGCGCGGTCGGTGGTTGTCCCGGCATAGGCGATGATAGCGCCCCGGTCTTGCAAGGTGTGGCAGGAGGCGTAGACCGTGTAACAGAGGCCACGGTTTTCCCGTACCTCGGTGAACAGGCGGGAACTCATGCCGTCGCTCAATACACCCACGGCACCGCGTGCTTGAAAATAGTCCGGGTCCGAATAGGGTACGCTCGGGTAGGAGAGACCGATGTGCGTCTGCTCCGACTGCTCGGAAAGATGGACGTAGGGAGATGCGCGGTCTCCTTCGTCGATGACCGGCAGGTCAGATGCTTTCCAGTCTGCAAACAGGGTGCCCACATGTTCCTTCAAGGAGTCCCATTCAATCTTTCCGGCAACCCCCAGGATTGCATGGTTGGGACGGTAGCAAGTTTGATAATGCTGTTGAATGTCGTCGATGGCGATTTGCTGCACCGAGTCGTGACTTCCCTGGACGTTGCGACCGTAGGGAGAGGCGTATTGTTGACGACGGACAGTTTGCATGACTTTTTGAGCCAGGTCGTCCTCGATGGCGCGCAGCTCTTGCAGGCAAACCAGTCGACCTTCTTCTATTTGATCGCCGGGTAAATGGGGGCGACGAACCAGGTCAGCGTAGATTTCCAGGGCCGCCTGGATCTTATCAGCCGGCATGGCTGCGGCAAAACTGGTGTGAGAGATCGATACGGAGTCTGACTTGGCAACACCGAGCGTCTCCAGGTCCTGGATGAATTGGCGACTGTCACGTGATCCACAGCCACGTTGAACCATCTCGCACGTGTAGTTGCTTAACCCCAACGATTCTTCCGGATCTCGCATGGCGCCAGCTGGCAGCAGGAAGGTAAAGGCAGCCGATTCGAGCCACTGCATGGGCTCAGCTACCAGCACCAGGCCATTGTCAAATTGATGAGAAAGCATGGGATTGCTCGCGATGATCGGTCCACTTGCCAAGTTCGTTAGTCCAGCAAGCTGGACTAACAGATAGGATACGTACTAGTACCCGCTGGCGACAAGATGCCTGACGTGAAAGTCAGCTATGCGTAAGCCACATCGGCGACTTTATAGACGGTCTTGGACCTGTAAAAGCCCAGACGCTCGTATAGCCGCAGGGCACCACAGTTCTGCGTGGTTACTTCCAGCGTGGCAGTTGGCAGTCGCCTGGCACCAAAACCATTGAGCGCGGCATAGACGAGGCAGGTTCCCAGACCTAGCCCCCGATGCTCTGGTACCACGCCGACGTTTTGAATCGCTCCCCAGCCTTGACGGTTCTCGATTCCCTGAATCGTGCCACAATACTCTGGATCGCTCTCTGGATCTTCCTGGTATTGAAGTAGCCAGGTTGCCTCTGGAACAAACGTGTCGCGGCGAGTGATTTCCCGCATCAGTCGCAAGCATCCTTCGTATTCGCCAAGACAGGGAAATACATTGGCATCGATCTCGTAGGCAAAACTTCGATACTTCGCCTCGGCGTGTGCCTCCAGTAGGTCTTCACTCCACGGAACCAGCTGATACCCGGAGGGTAATCTGATCGTCGCGGTGAAGTCCCGATCAAGCGGAATCTCCATTCGGTAACGTTTGAAGTACGTCATTCCCATCATCACTCGGTTTCCCACCATGTTGTACTAACCGCCATCCTATAAACGCGCGTCAGACCGGTCAACGATTTCTACCGAAATCTGCCAAACAAACTCTCGCCTGGTAGTTCTTGTTTCTGTCGCCTGCCGCAAATTCTAGGGTGACCTGCCTGCTTGCCCAATCGGTCAGGAAACATCCTGCCCGCCGCAAAACCTCGGTAACCTCCTATATCTGCTAGGGTTCGCATAAGCCGGTTGGTCTTGCCTGCTGCCCGCCTCTTCGCAGCGGCCAGCGAAACCAGGCTTGTATTCATAACTACTGGGTGCCGTGGTGCTTAAGGTTTCTTTGCGATGGTTTCCGAGGGGATCGTTCAGTGTCGACAATGGGCATTTTTGTCAGATCGCCAGCCTTGTGGACCGGAAACGCTGTTATACGTGTCTGAGTTATACCGATAACAACTATGAGTCTGGCTTTGAGCGGCGTTGTTGATCAGGGAGGGTTTCAGTGAATAACCAATTCACATCTCGTTATTATCGATGGATGCTGTCAGCCATGGGCACCCTGGCGATGTTTGTCATTACCGAGCAGAGTGGCTTTGCACAGTTGGGAGGGTTGCCACCAACAGGAGTGCAAGTCAGGCCTGTTTTGCACACTCTTTCAGGGGCCGATAAGGAACCAGCAGTCCAGCCAGAGAAGGACTGCTGTCGGCCGACAACACTGTTTCAGTGGAACTATGGAACTGTCAGCAATGGTCCCGATCCCAGGGCTGCGCTCATTAGTGATCGGCCCGACTTCACCGAGTCATCCGTCAGCGTCGGACAAGGAATCACCCAATGGGAACTGGGCTACACGTATAGTTTTAGCAATGACGGGGCAACTCAAATTCGTTCCCATTCATTTCCCGAGGTATTGTTGCGAGCAGGTATGCTGGCCGACTGGTTTGAACTGCGCGTCGGTTGGAATTCTGCAGCCGATTCGAGCAAGACGCTGGGTGGCAGTCAGCAGAATCACCAGGGAAGTGAAGATCTATACCTGGGTGCTAAGCTGGCATTGACTCCCCAAGATGGATACCTGCCAGCCATGGCGCTCATCCCCCAGATGATGGTACCGATTGGTTCCGGGGTGCTTTCTGCGGGCGAATGTCTGCCAGGCCTGAATTGGACTTACAGTTGGGATCTCAGTGACCGCCTGGCAATTGCCGGCCAAACTCAGATTAACAGGGCACTCGATACCGTTACGAACCGACCGTTTCTCGATTTTTCGCAGTCAGCCAGTGTTGGCTTTGCCATCACGGAACGAATCGCCGGCTTCTTCGAATGGTACTGCATGATTCCCGATGGGGCGGATGTGGATCCGACCCTCCACTACATCAATGGTGGCATGACCTATTCGGTCAGTCATAATCTGCAACTTGATTGGCGCGTGGGTCACGGCTTAAGTGCCGCGGGCGATGACTATTTTGCTGGTAGCGGCCTTGTTTTCCGCTATTAAGCGATGATTTCTTGATCCGGGTCACGGATTAACAGAACCCTGGAATCCACTTGCAGCAAGTCGTTTCGCCGGTTACACTGGAGACAGATTTTGGTAAGCCAAAATTTATTTTTGAGGAGGGCAAAATTCGACAGGATGGTGATTTAGGGCGATCCTGGTCCTGTTTA
>JAYGDG010000719.1:0-6801 GCA_046583015.1 Pirellulaceae bacterium
GAACGAGGAGAAGAAGGAGAAGAGGAGGAGGAGGAGGAGGAAGAAGAGGAAGAAGAGGAAGAAGAGGAAGAAGCAGAAGAAGCAGAAGAAGCAGAAGACGAAGAAGACGAAGAAGCAGAAGAGGAAGAAGCAGAAGACGAAGAGGGTGAGGAGTACGAAGAGGAAGCAGCGGAAGAAGAGAACCAGGCCAACGAGTAAAACCCTGTCGGTTAGGGAAAAAGAGATCGCTTACGGTAGCCAGCCGACCTGGCTTCCCTTGCCCATGACTCGATTGCGTTGACGCTAGTGCCGATCGACCTTATAGTGAAATGTGTGCTTTGGGTCTGTCTTTTTGGTATGAACGTATGGCGATCAGTGGGGTCAGGTGTCAAAATGGTTACCAGGCGACAGGCGATTATTTGGCATTATCCGGGTTAAGGGGCAACAAACGTTTACGACGCTACAATTTGCCCTGAGACTCAACACGGGTCTCAGGGTTTTTTGTTGAACTTTAGAGTGGCGAGAGTCTGATGCGATCGATTCAAATATACGACACGACGTTACGTGACGGCACGCAGGGTGAAGGGGTCAGTTTGTCCTTGCAGGACAAGCTGCAGATTACCAAGCGGCTGGACGAAATGGGTGTCGACTACGTCGAGGGTGGTTATCCGCTTTCGAACGAAAAGGACGCTGAGTACTTTTCGCGAGTCCAACAACTTGATCTGAAGCACACGAAAATCTGCGCCTTCGGCATGACGCGACGAAAGGGAATCGCTGCTCAAGATGATCCTGGTATGCAGGCCCTGGTGAAGTCGAAAGCGCCTGTCTGCACGGTCGTCGGCAAGAGCTGGGATTTTCATGTGACCGAAGTTCTCCGGGTGACCTTGGAAGAAAACCTGGAAATGATCGCACAGAGCGTGGAGTATCTGGTCAACGCGGATCGTGAAGTGATCTATGATGCCGAGCATTTGTTTGACGGCTGGAAAGCAAATTCAGAGTATGCGGGGCAGACCTTGTTGGCCGCTGCCCAGGCTGGCGCTCAGCTCATCGTCTTGTGTGACACGAACGGCGGAAGTATGCCGGAAGAGATCAGTCGTTGCACGCAAGAGGCGGCTGAGTTGTTGAAGGAGACGGGAATAAGACTGGGGGTCCACTGCCATAATGATTGTGAGTTAGCAGTTGCCAATTCGCTGGCAGCGATAGACGCTGGCGCAATGCATGTCCAGGGGACCGTCAACGGGATCGGCGAACGTTGCGGCAATGCCGATCTCGTGTCGGTGATTGCCAACTTGGCAATCAAGAAAACGGGTTACCAGGTGCTCGCAGGCCGGTCCCTGGAGCAACTAACGGAGCTGTCTCGTTATGTTTACGAGACGGTCAATATGAACTTGAGAGCGGGACAGCCGTTTGTCGGGCAAAGTGCTTTTGCTCACAAAGGCGGTATGCATGTCCATGCTATCAATCGGGCTACCGCCAGTTACGAGCACATGGATCCTGAACAGGTTGGTAATGCGCGTCGCGTTTTGATTAGCGAATTATCCGGTCGCAGTAACATCATGGCGTGCACGAAGCAATATAATGTTGAAGACAATCGAGAGTTGTTGGACAAAATCTTGCTTCAAGTCGTGACGCTCGAGAACCAGGGATATCAGTTTGAAGCAGCGGAGGCTTCCTTCGATCTGTTGGTGCGAAAATGTGCGGGTGTTTTTCAGCCACATTTTGATCGTGAGAAGTACCACGTTGGTGTTAGTGCGGAGCGAGACGGGCAAATCCTCACGGAAGCCACGGTGAAAGTGAAGGTGGCCGGTGAAATGCGTCACGAGGTGGCAGAGGGAGATGGTCCGGTTGATGCACTCGACGGAGCGTTGCGAAAAGCACTTAACGAGAGCTTTCCGGCCTTACGTGATATGCGCCTTGTCGACTATAAAGTGCGAGTGGTGAATTCCGAGGCCGGTACAGCAGCTCGAATTCGAGTGATCATCGAAAGCGCTGATCAGGACGATGTTTGGGGCACGGTTGGTGTTAGTGAAAATATTATCGAAGCGAGTTGGATTGCTTTGGTCGATGCCGTGGAATACAAGCTCTGTAAAGATCAGCCGATCAACCCGGCGGGAGCCGAATCGACAACGGATGTTTCTGACAGCCTGGCACGGTCGAACTCGTGAATGGAAGTTATTGGCAGGCAGAGGTTTTTCTGAAGTAGTCGCTGCGGGACTTGCATTCCAACAGATAGATTGAGTATTTCATGTCAACGGAATTTACTCCTGAGTCCATCCCAAACCGGTTTGACTACGGCGAGTCTCAGGACCGCATCTACGAGTTTTGGGAAGCGAGACAGTGCTTTGCGGCGGATGCCACTGATACGCGTCCAACGTTCAGCATTGTCATTCCACCACCGAATGTGACCGGAGCGTTGCATCTTGGCCATGCCTTGAACAATACCCTGCAAGATGTGCTTATCCGTTTGAAGCGGATGCAAGGTTTTAACACGCTCTGGATGCCTGGCACGGATCATGCGGGGATTGCAACTCAGGCGGTGGTCAAGAAACGGCTCCGGGAAGAAGAAGGCAAGACGCGACATGATTTGGGGCGAGAGGAACTGGTCCAACGCATCTGGGACTGGAAAGGCCAGTATGAAACGAGGATTCTCGGCCAGTTAAAGAAGATGGGTTGTAGCTGCGACTGGCAGCGGACTCGCTTTACACTCGACGAAGTTTGTGCCCGCGCTGTGCGCAGCACGTTCTTTGACTTGTTTCGCAAGGAACTCATCTACCGCGGGAAACGACTTGTTAACTGGGATACGTTTTTACAGACAGCCGTGAGTGATGACGAGGTTTTTCACGAACTGGTCCAAGGGTACTTTTGGCATATCCGTTACCCGGTGATCGATCCTCAGCCGGGTGAGCCGACACATGTTACGGTTGCGACGACACGACCTGAGACGATGCTGGGTGATACCGCGGTCGCGGTCCATCCGGATCCGTCGGCTGCCCTGGATAAGCTGGCAGTGGAATTGAGTAATCGCCTGGAGGCCGCATCACCAAAAGACAAAGAAACCCTGCAATCGCAGTTGGAACATCTGCAGCAGCAACGCAAGACAATGTTGCCGCAGTTAGTTCAGTTGCGTGATATGGCCTTGGCCGGTCGCCTGGTCAGGTTGCCCTTGATGGACCGGGAGATTCCACTCGTGGTCGATGTCTGGGCAAAACCGGAAATGGGAAGTGGCTGCGTCAAGATAACTCCCGCGCACGATCCTAATGACTACGAAGTTGGCTTGCGTCAGGATCTGCCGATGATCAATATTCTTAACCGTGACGGGTCACTCAATAACAACGCGGGAAGCTACCGAGGTTTGATGATCTTGGAAGCACGCCAGCGCGTTGTTGAGGATTTGCAGGCCGCTGATCTGCTGGTTGAAATCGAGGATCGGGAAATCGACCTGGCGCATTCGGATCGGAGTAAAACGCCGATTGAACCTTACTTGGCGGATCAGTGGTTCGTTAAGATGGACCAGTTGGCACAGTCAGCCATGGATGCTGTGACTGATGGACAAGTTAAAATTTTTCCCACGCGATACGCGAAAGGCTATCTGGACTGGCTTTCTGAAAAACGAGACTGGCCTGTTAGTCGACAATTGTGGTGGGGGCATCAGATTCCTATCTGGTCGCGAAGCTGTGATGATCAGCAACAGTTGGAACAGGCGCTGGAAGAACTCAAACAAATTCCGCAGGTGGCTGCCGGGCAGATGGCTTACCAGGTGGAGTTGAACCAGGTTGTCGCGGAGTTGCCGGGCGCGGATCAAGATGACGACGGCCAACAGACTTATGCCACCGTGCACGTTGGCATCGAAGCTGAAGACAGTACCCTGGAGACAGAACTGGAACAACGTGGTTACCAACGTGAGGAAGATGTCCTGGATACCTGGTTCAGTTCTGCACTCTGGCCTCACAGTACGCTTGGCTGGCCAGAGAAAAATCCTGCGCTCGAGCGTTTCTATCCAACCAGTACCCTTATTACCAGCCGAGATATCATCACCTTGTGGGTGGCCCGCATGGTACTGATGGGTATCAATAACATGGGCGAAATTCCCTTTGAACAGGTTTTTATCCATCCGAAGATACTCGATGGCTACGGCGAGACGATGTCCAAGTCGAAGGGGAACGGAGTGGATCCGCTGGACGTGATCGAGAAGTTTGGGCCAGACGCTTTACGCTTCGGGCTAGTCCACCTGACAACGGAAACTCAAGATGTTCGCATGCCGGTGCAGTTCGAATGTCCTCATTGTGGGACGCTCATCGATCAAACCAAGAAGAACCGCGAATTGCCCAAGGTGGCTTGCAAGAAATGCTCTGAGGAATTTTCCACCCAATGGGCTCGTTCCCCGGAAGATCAACAGTTGCCACGGGGACCGGTTGTCAGCGAACGCTTCGAAGTAGCTCGAAATTTCTGTAATAAGCTCTGGAACGCTGCCCGCTTTACACTGTTGAACCTGGAAGGATATTCACCCCGGCAAGTGACAGCCGATCAACTGGCTTTTGAAGATCGCTGGCTGTTGAGTCGGCTGTCAAGCGTGACGGAGAAAGTCACGCAATCACTGGATACTTACCAGTATGCCGAGGCTGCTCGCACGTTATACGATTTTGCCTGGGACGAATTCTGCAGTTTTTATGTTGAGATGGGAAAGTCCCGCTTGCAGAATAAGGATTCGCGAGCGGTGGCTCAACGAGTGATTGCCCATTGCCTGGACCAGATCTTGCGTTTGTTGCATCCCATGATTCCGTTCATCACCGAAGAAGTCTGGAGCTTGCTCAGACAAGTCGCCCCAGTCCGCGGATTGCGAGATCCCCAGGAAGCTTGTGAGTCGATCATGACGGCTGCCTGGCCCACTCCCGTTGAGACAGACCATGACCCTGAGATTGAAGCTCAATTTGCCCAGTTCCAGTCGGTTTTGGCTGCGATTCGCGAAATACGTAGCCGCCAGAACATTGGTCCGAAAGAACAGATTGAGTTTTCAGTAACCTGTTCGGACAAGATTGCCAGTTTATTGCAACCGATGGAAGAGTTTTTTCAGTCCATGGCCAATGCCCGGGCAATCGCTTGGGGGCCGCAGGTAGAACCGCCGACCGGTTGTGCAACCGTGCGCCGCGAGGGTGTCGATGTCTACGTTGACTTGAAAGACTTTATCGATGTGGCTGCCGAGATCGATCGAAATCAAAAACTACGGGATAAACTAGTTGCGCAAATTGAAGGCAAAGAGAAGAAACTCACCAACGAGAGTTTTGTTTCCCGGGCCCCGGAGGAAGTCGTTCAACGGGAGCGGGACGGTCTCTCGAAATTGCGGGAAGAAGTGTCAGCCGTGGATAACATCCTTAAGGAGCTAAGCGATCTTGCCTGAAGACAAGAAGAAACCTTGAGTTGATAACCGGTTCGACACTAGCCGTTACCCAAGGATGATCGCTATAATACGGTTTTCTGTGACGACGATCGATCGTCTGTTTTTTTAGTTTGTGTTTGGTGAGTGATCATGCCTGTTAGAATGCTGTTGCACCGCATTATCATCAGCGAAATCAATGATCAGCAGGTGATCTATTTAAAAGAGGCAGAAGGAGACCGCCAGTTTCCGATCCTAATTGGAATCTTTGAAGCGACCAGTATCGATCGCCGCGTCAAAGACTATCCGGCACCTCGCCCGCTGACCCATGATCTGCTCGTTAACCTGGTCGAAAGCCTGGGGGGGGAATTGGACAGCGTGGTGATCGATGAACTCAAGGAACACACCTACTACGCCAAGCTGCGAGTTAAGCGTGATGGAGAGTTGATTGAAGTGGATTCGAGACCCTCCGATGCGATTGCCGTTGCCGTTACCTGCCAGCCGCAATTGCCGATTTATGTTTCGGAAGAGGTGCTGGAAGAAGTGCTTGATGTCTAGCGACCGGTTCGCAGCCGATTGTTGAACTGCTGCTCTGCCCGCAATCAGTCCGACTAGCGCAAGACGTCCTGGAAGGCTTCTTGTAACTGCAAAAGTGCCTGCGCTCCGTGTTCACCATGGACCACGACGTTTACGCGGACTTCACTGGTGCTGATCATCTCGACGTTAATGTCGTTGTCAGCCAGTGCACGAAAAGTGCGAATCGCCACGCCCGTATGGCTGCGCAGTCCTGTTCCAGAGACCGATAGTTTCGCGACCTGCGGACTGTTACTCGTGCCCTGGCAATTTGAACGCTCACAGATCAGCTCGGCTACCTTTAAACCCTGGTCGTATTGTGACTGAGGGATGGTGAAACTGACGCTGGCCAGTCCCTCTGCACCGTCGAAACTCTGAATGATCATGTCAACTAGAACTCCCGACGTCGCCACTTCTTCAAAGATGGCAGCGGCGATTCCCGCTGTATCAGGGATCCCCTGAATCGTGATGCGAGCCTGGCTTTCGTCCAGTGTAATGTCATCAATAACCAGTTCTTCCATACCAACTTTGTGTAGCCGGTCGACAATGTCAGCAACTTCACTTTGGGCACGTGGTGGTTGTGTAAGCAGTGCTCTCTCGGTATCGAGTGCTGCTGGTGGCTGGTCCAGCTGGAATGCCTGGTGGACCGCGGTCAGGGCCAGCTTGGCTTGTTCCTGGGAGACCAGCGTGGAGATCTTGATTTCACTGGTTGTGATCATTTGGATGTTGACGTTGGCGGCGGCCAGGGCGCGAAACATCTTCGTGGCAACACCGGTTTGCTGGATCATCCCCAGTCCGACCACCGAGACTTTCGCGACCCCATCATCATGCAGAACGGCTGCTGCTTGCAGAGCCTGGGAAGCTTCGTCAATCACCGA
>JAYGDG010000793.1:0-2269 GCA_046583015.1 Pirellulaceae bacterium
AATGGCCTGCGGCTGATCTCCCGCTGGCTCAAAGGAACTGACTAATTCAAATTTCATCGCACACGCCTCGCTGGACTTGCTGATCGCAATGCCCCTTGCCGATCATCTTCCGCTGGAGGTAAAAAAACCAGGTACGAAGCGACTTGCTCTACCTTCTTGGGTCCAATCCCGCTGACTCGCTGCAACTGTCCGGGGCTGCTAAACCAGCCCTCCTGCTGCCGCGATCGGATAATCCGCTCGGCCAAAGTCGAGCCAATTCCTGGCAATAATGCTAGTTCAGCCGAGTCAGCCCGGTTCACGTCAACCAGGAACTCCACCAGCAAACTCTCACGGACCGGACCGTCCAGTGGCTCTCTGACACCATACCACCTGCCGGCCAGCAGAACCACCAGCCCCACAGCTACCAGCCCAGCGACCGTTCGCTGGTCTGACAACCGCAGCCAATGACCCGATTCATCCCGTCGTATTCCTGTACCATGGGTTGTGTCATTCATGGAGAGTCGCACAATAAAATAAGATCGACAGCGAAAACAACTCCTGTAACCACAGCTTCCACTTACAGTACGGTAACCAGGAAACTCGATTATTCGCCAACTCCATCCAAACAACAAGAGACGTCCTGGCCATTTCATGGCGGTCCAGTGACAACCAGCTTCCCCATGCCTAAACACGACTTCCAACAATTGACCTGGAACCCACAACTGGAAGACGACTGTCGCCAGCTTGTGCGACTGGCAGTTCGCGAAGATCTCGACCGCCAGGCAGACTGGACGACACTGGCAACCGTCACAGAAGCCGCCCTGGGGCGTGCCACCATGGTTGCCCGCCAGCCAGGTGTCATCGCCGGACTGGTGACAGCGCCAATTGTCATCGACGAGATGGATATCGAGGCCGAATGGGTCACCAAGGTCGAAGACGGCGCACGTGTAAGTGCCGGTGAACCATTGGCCCACTTCAACGGCCGGGCCCGCGACCTGCTGACTGCCGAACGACTGCTGCTGAATTTCATCAGTCATCTTTCCGGCATTGCCACCCTGACAGCCTCTTACGTAGCAGCCGTGCAGGGAACTGCCGCCCGAATTTACGACACCCGCAAGACAACTCCCGGTTGGCGACGCCTGGAGAAGTATGCTGTCCAGTGTGGTGGCGGCTCGAATCACCGCAGCGGTCTCTATGATGCTGTCTTAATCAAGGACAACCACCGCCAGTATCACCAGCAACAATCCGCTGGCGACAGCACTCCCGCTGACCTGGTCACCCAGGCTCGAGAGTTTCTCCGTGAATCAAAAGCATCGGATGGGCCAACACTGCTGGAAATCGAAGTCGATGATCTGCAACAACTCGAACAAGTCCTTTCGGCATCACCTGATATTGTCATGCTCGATAACATGACAACCGATCAACTCTCAGCGGCAGTCGCGCAGCGCAATGCCACGGCACCCGAAACAGAACTGGAAGCTTCTGGCGGCATCTCCCTGGAGCTGGTGCGAGCCGTGGCAGAAACAGGCGTAGAGCGGATCAGCGTTGGTGCTCTAACCCATTCAGCACCCAGCCTCGATGTCGCCCTGGACTGGAACTAAGTCCTCTTAGCAGGCGTTCTGGACCGCTGACGGGTAAGCAATGGCCGCCAGGGGGCCACTCGGCCTCTCCAACCGCCTGACGGACCTGTGCCCCATCGGTACAACCCAAATAGCCCCTATAGCTTGACTCCTTTCCCGGATCACACCTTCAGCGACTCGGTCAAGCAAGAATTGGCGAATGGTCGATTCCTATCTTGTACGAGCAGTTCATCTGCTCTGTCTTGGAAACGGGCTCACATCCCACTCCCCCTTCCGTAGTTACCAATCCTATGCCTGACCAATCTGCCCACAGCCTGTTGGACGACCTTGACACCCGTCAAGACGCAATTCTACTGCAGTTGGACGAATTAAATGAACAGGTTGAACGGTTATTGAAACAGCATACGATCGGACTGCGTGTCGTGGGCGATCAGCAGGACGATCAGAATCCGAGACCGGCAGCAGCCTGAGACAGGCACACCCTGGAATTTCACTCTTTGCGATCCAGGTGCCCCGACTTACCGATCGCGCGTAACAAGCGGATGGTCAACCAACCGCTGACGCAAAAGCCCGCCAGTCCCAATATTGATATCTTGAACATTCCCAGCAGCGGCTCGGTTGCAAAGAGCAGGGGGGGGGACCTGGTGAGCCAGCAGCAAGGCTGAGCTAAGAAACAGGGCACTGGCCACCATGCCGACGACCAGCCGATT
>JAYGDG010000181.1:0-19829 GCA_046583015.1 Pirellulaceae bacterium
TGCGCGATTGGAAAGCTTCTACTCCGGACAAGCCGACAATTACGACGACTTCCGTAACCGGCTACTGCACGGGCGAGAGGAATTGTGGCAAGCCCTGGAAGCTCCTCAAGACGGAACATGGATCGATCTTGGCGGAGGAACCGGATCGAATCTCGAATACTTTGGCGATCGCCTCACTACGCTAAAAAAGATCTACCTGGTGGACTTGTCTCCTTCGCTGCTAAAAATTGCCGATCAGCGCATCAAAGCCAAGGGCTGGTCCAATGTGGAAACGGTGGAAGCTGATGCCACTCGCTTTCAACCTCCTTGCGGGCTAGTTGATGTTGTCACCTTCTCTTACTCACTCACGATGATTCCCGACTGGTTTGCAGCAATCGAGCACTCCCTCTCGCTGTTACGACCGGGCGGGATGATTGGCGTTGTTGATTTTTATGTTTCACGAAAGCATCCAGCCCCTGGCAACCGTCGCCATGGATGGTTTAATCGCAACTTCTGGCCACTCTGGTTTGGCTCCGACAATGTCTTTCCCTCAGCGGATCATATTCCCTTTCTGCACCGTCACTTCAAACCACTTTATTTTGTCGAATCCCGCGGCAAAGTTCCCTATTTGCCTTTTCTGAGAGCGCCCTATTATTGCTTTGTCGGTCAAAAACATGAAAAATCAGCTTGATCTGCCCTCCCGTGAAGGCAGCCCAAGACCGTTTCCTGAACCGTTTCTCCTGGAGTTACACACGATGTTTTCTTTCCCTGGCACCGCTGTCCCAGCAGCATCGAAACAGACTTATGATCGCCAGCCAATTGTGGCAGTAACGTTAGTGACCATGCTCAGCTGCCTGCTATTGCTTCCACTGGTCGCCTGCGGGCAGGCCACCGGGAAAACGAACAAGAACGATCCCCACCGCTGGGACAAGCAAATTGCTGCCTTTGAGAAAGCTGACCAGGAAAAAGCACCTCCCAAGAACGGTATCCTGTTCGTGGGCAGTTCCAGTATCCGCCACTGGAACGTGGAAAAATCATTTCCGTCAATGCCGGTTATCAATCGCGGTTTCGGGGGATCCGAAATCTCCGATTCGATCTTCTTCGCGGACCGCATCATTATCAAGCATCAGCCGCGAACCATCGTTTTTTATGCTGGGGATAATGACCTGGCACGTGGCAAGAGTAGCCAGCAAGTGGTGGCCGACTACCAGGCTTTTGTTAAGAAGATACACGCCTCGCTGCCCAAAAGTAAGATCGTATTCGTGGCCATTAAGCCGAGCATTGCACGCTGGAAACTGATCGAGAGTATTCGCCAGGCCAACAAGCAGATACAACAGATTACAATGACTGACCCCCTGCAAGTTTTTCTCGATGTCGATACCCCGATGATTGGGGCCGACGGGAAACCAAAACCGGAGTTATTCGTGAAAGATGGACTGCACTTGAACGTTGCCGGTTACAAGCTCTGGAACTCCCTGCTAACACCCATCCTCAACTCTTCCAAATAACTGCTAAAATGAGTGCGCCGGTCACCGCAGCCCAGGCGTTGTGGTCCCTGCGCTCCATGGTCTACAATAACACCTAAGCAACTTTCAGCCTGTTTTGTCTTACCAGGGTCTCAACAGGCTGCCCGAAACCAGACGTATTTCAAACCACCAGGACTTGCATTCAATGCAGCTTCGTAACTAGGAGTTCTCATGAGAACATCGCTCTTTATGTCTGTCGTCATGCTGGCTCTCACCACGGCAGTCTCTGCCCAAAACGAACCGGCGGCCAAGAAACTGGGAACTCCGGCCCTCAAAACAACGATCGAACAGGCAAGTTATGCGATCGGTGTCGATATTGGCAAGAATTTGAAGGGAGCCGGCGTTACGGTCCAGCCAAACCTTGTTGCCAAGGGAATCATGGACGCCCTGGCGGGGAGCAAACTGCTACTAACCGATGCAGAAATGCGTAGCGCAATTACTGCCCTGCAACAAGAAATGACCGCTCAACGGGAAGCCAAGCTGGCCATTGCCGCGGAAAAGAATGCCGCTGAAGGAAAAGCTTTCTTGACAGCGAACAAGGGCAAAGCGGGTGTTAAAACCACCAAGAGTGGCTTGCAATACAAGGTCATCAAGGCTGGTAAGGGAGCCAGTCCCAAGGCGACCGACCAGGTCAAGACACATTACGAAGGGCGCTTGATCAACGGTAAAGTGTTCGACAGCTCCTACAAGCGGGGTGAACCGGCAACATTCCCGGTCAATGGAGTAATCAAAGGCTGGACCGAGGCGCTGCAACTGATGAAAATCGGCAGCCAGTGGGAATTGTATGTGCCCGCCGAATTGGGCTACGGAACCCGTGGTACCGGCGCAGATATTGGTCCCAATAGCACGTTAATCTTTAAAGTCGAGCTTCTGGAAGTCGTCAAGTAAATCATGCCACCAGCAATGATCAACGTGACCCACGGGCGACCCGTCTGCCTGTCAGCGGTCGCCCTCTGGGTTATCGTAAACTTAGCGGGTTGCTCGTACCTAAACCAACATAGCCCCCAGGATATCGCAACGATGAATCAAGAAGAAGGCAGCAAATTCTTAAGCGAAAACGCTCAGCAGGAAGGCGTTGTGTCACTCCCCAGTGGATTGCAATACAAAGTGATCGAAACTGGAGAAGGAGACCAGCCGGGTCCCTCTGACGTAGTCAAAGTACATTACGAAGGCCGTTTGATCGATGGTACGGTTTTTGACGGTTCGATTGAGCGCGGGGTACCAGCTGAGTTTCCCGTCAACCGCGTGATCGCTGGCTGGACCGAAGCGCTGCAGTTAATGACCGTCGGCAGTCAGTGGGAATTATACATCCCTGCTGATTTGGCCTACGGGGCCCAGGGAGCCGGTGGAGTGATCGGCCCAAATGCCACCCTTATCTTCAAAGTCGAACTTCTGGACATTCATCGCTAATTGCTGCCTGACGATGATCAAATCCTGAAAAACGAGAGACCCAATCATGACGATTCGCTGGGGGATTCTCGGCTGCGGAGATGTAGCTCGACGGCGGGTCGCAGCGGCCATCCAGCAGCAGTCGGACAGCGTGTTGCAGGCTGTCTGCCGTCGCAACGAGCAGAAACTGCAACAATTCTGTGATGATTTTCACGTCCCTGACAGCTACTCGGACAGCCAGCAGTTGCTGACCGCCACGAACATCGATGCCGTCTATATCGCAACTCCCGTCTACCTGCACGAGCCGCAAACACTGCTGGCAGCTAAAGCGCGAAAACATGTCCTGGTCGAAAAACCAATGGCCATGTCGGTTGCCGAGTGTGAATCAATGATCGAGGTTTGCCAGCAGAACCAGGTAAAACTGGGAGTGGCCTATTACCGTCGTTTTTACCCTGTCGTGGCACGCATTGCAGAAATCCTCTCAGCTGGTGAACTGGGGCAACCCCTCTCTGTCACGGCAGTAACTGCCACACCCTTTAACTTCCAACCCGGCGAAGATGGCTATTGGAGAGTTCTCAGGGAAGAGGGAGGGGGGGGTGCATTGATGGACATTGGCAGCCACCGAATCGACTTGTTTCAACATCTGTTCGGACCGATTGGCGAAGTTGCCGGCTTTATCAGTACGCTGGCTGCCGATTACCAGGCCGACGACTGCACAACACTAACCATGCGATTCACCAGTGGTGTGCACGCGATGCTGCAATGTTATTTTGGTGCCACGATTGATCCGGATGAATTCACCATTCTGGGAACCAGTGGACGTTTGACCGTGACCCCTCTCAATCAAGGGAGACTGATCGTTGAATCATCCGCAGGTCGTCGAGAGGAATCGCTACCGCCAAGCAACAATTTCAACGATCCGCTGATTGACGATTTTGTCGCAGCAATTCAACAAGACCGCGAACCTCTCATTTCGGGGCCCGCAGGTTGCGAGACCAATCAAGTGATGGAAGCTGCCTATCTGCAGAAAACAGTTCAGATCGAGAACTAATCGCTCACAATCTGGTCCGACCCCGGATTTATTCTCTTGCCAAAAGCGGTATATTGCATATCTGAAACATCATTTGATCGTACCGTGCAGAAAGGACCAATCGATGGGCGCTGAACAAAATGCACTCGATGAAGGCATTCAATTCCAGGAACAAGAACCCGGTTACTTGAACCTCTGCCGTAGAACGGGCAACTTGCTGATTACTTCTGGTCATACGAGTGACTTGAAGGGAATCCTGGGTGGCGGATTGACGGTTGACCAGGGTTACGAGGCAGCCCGGGATTGTGCCATCAAGATCCTCAACTCAGTTCACCAGTGCCATGGAAGCCTGGACGGACTGGCCGTCGTTAAGTTGCTGGGCTGCGTCTATTCTACCGGTGACTTTACCGACCAGCACCTGGTGATCAACGGTGCTTCCGACCTGCTCCATAAGATATTTGGCAAGGAGGACGATGGTTTTCATGCTCGCAGTGCCGTCGGATTCGTCGCCTTGCCAACCGGCGCCGCGGTAGAGATTGAAGCCATCTTCGAGATCAAAACCTAGCAAGCTTAGCGAACCGCTACTGTTTTTTCCAGCGACTGGATAACTGCTTCCAGCCAGGTCCGTTGTCTCGTGGCATCTCTTGCAACAAGGGCTGACGCTGGACCACCTTTTCCATCAGGTCCGCTACGGCCTCACCCATTTGCCAGAGAGCATGACGAAAATCCGCTTTCTTGGCCAGGCTGACCATCTCTTCGTATTGCAACCCGCCGGTCCGTTGACTCAGCTCTTCATCACAAACCCAACGACCGTTGAGCTGGCGTAAAGCCAGCTGCTGTAACAGGCGACCGTTGCGGATCTTCTGGTAACGGCGGTTTTCCTGAAAGACAGCTTGTAATAAACGAGCATCCTCAGGTCGCCAGTGCTGGGGAAATTGTTCTGCCAATTGACCCCGCGGGGCTGCCACCCGCATGTAATGGAATTGAACTGGCTCAACAGGCGTCGATGCCATATCGGCCATCAAGTCTTCCCAGGAGAGCCCCAATTCCTGGCGACCTACCCCGTGAAACGTCACCAGGTCCTGGATCGGACGATTTTGAGGCGTATAGGTTCCATCCAATAACTCGAGATCGATTCCAGGCTGGTAGGACTTGATCAGATTGTCGCCCACCACATGCGTTAACCAGCCCAGGATGTAAGCAACCTGCCGGTGTCCCGGGCCAAACAGCCGCAAGGCATCCCCGATGGTAGCGGCCAGGTAGTCAGGCACCTGATTCCAGGGCAACGCATGATCCTGTTGGGCAGCCGACCAGCCAAAAGAAAGATGCGTGCGCCCATAAAACAACTGATGAATTTGACGCGGCGTGTATTGCTTGTCATCGACGATCAAGTGATAAGGTCGCACCGCGCCACCGGTCAGCGGGCTATGCGCCGGCAACTGGGAACCGTAGCCAACCGGTGCTCCCGTATCTACGCAAATCGCAGCGGGTAACGTCTGCACATCACAGCCCAGGTAGGCCCCAGCCAGGTAGCTGGCATAATACCGGTTCAGCAGTGGAACAACCGGCAGTCGACGCTGCTCGGCTGCTTTGCCACCCAGGATGGCATACATCATGTGACCAATGACACCACTCATACTTGCCGCCTAACTGCTATCGGCCGCCTCGAATCGAGCAATCACAGCACAACCACAGGAGTCGCTCCAAACATTGACACTGGTGCGACACATGTCGAGGACCCGATCGACTGCCAGAATAACCCCCTGCATTTCCACCGGTAAACCGACTGCCTGAAGAATAATGACCATCATGACCAGCCCAGCATGCGGAATGCCGGCGGCTCCGATACTGGCCAACAGGGCAGTCACCGCCACGATGATCTGCGGACCCAACTCCAGGTTCACCCCAAAATGCATCTGGGCAATGAATAACACGGCAATGGCTTCATAGAGTGCCGTACCATCCATGTTGATCGTCGCTCCCAGTGGCAAGACAAAAGAACTGACACGGTTGTCCACTCCGGCACGCTGCTCTACGTTGGCCATTGTCAATGGCAGGGTTCCATTACTGGAAGCCGAGCTAAAGGCCGTCAGCAGCGCCGGACTCATTGCCTGGGCGAATTTCCAGGGATTACGACGGGCCACAAACTTCAGGATCAGTGGCAATACAATACAGGCATGAATCAACAAGGCCAGCAGGACGGTCAGCATGTACCAGGCGAGCACTCCGAAAATATTGGCTCCCTGCGTTGCGGTAACATAGAGCATCAGGAAGAAGACACCGAACGGTACCAGCTTGATGATCGCCGTCGTCATGGCCATCATGACCTGGAAGAGACTGTCAAACAGGTCACGAAGTGTCTGCAGGGTCTTGCCACCAACGATGAGGGCAAAAATCGCAAACGCCAGGCTAAAACTGATAATGGAGAGAAAGTCACCATCGGCCACGGCCCGAATGGGGTTGGTGGGAATGAGCGCTTCGAGCTGCTTAAAGAGTACTTCGCCTAAGCCAACATGTTGCCCGGGAACGCTGGCAACCGCCTCCACAACGGGTGCCGCTTCTGCTGCCGCTGAAGGATCTTCTCTCTCTAAACCTGGACGGATCAAATTGACGAGGCAAAGTCCCGTGACAATTGCCAGGAAACTTGTGCTCAAGTAGTAGAGGAGTGTCCGGCCAAACATCTTTTTCAGTCGCCCTGCCTCTCCCAGGCCGAGTACGCCTGTAATCAGCGAGGCGATGATCAGGGGAATGGCCACCATTTGCAACAGTCGCAGGAATAAGCGGCCCAGTTTCTGTGCTGCACCTCCGATCCAGCGCCCTTTCGAACGGCCATAGCGCTGGAACAAGGAATGAGCTAACGGATGTTTCTTCTTGAGTTCGTCGAGACTCTTGAAAGTTTCGGGATCGTCACTGGTTGCATCCACGACCAGATATTGCCGCTCGTTGTCACGAACGAGCACAATCCTAATCTGATTCGGGTTGTCGTGAAGTTCCAGTGACTGCACATCCATTTGCAGTACTTCGGCTGGCAGGTCCCCAGCCTGGAACGTACGATCAGAGGTGCTGAGCGTTCTATTGAGCAGCAATCCGCCGACTGCCCCCATCACCATGGCAATCAGAATCTGCCAGTGCAAAGCCAGGCGCATATTTCGTGTCCTTTTGACGAGTTTGTGGCACGAGTCTAATGCGGCTGATTATACCTCGCTAGAGACCAGCTAACAGTCCCTCAACGGGACATCACTCGGTGATAATATCGTGTACCGACTGGCCAGACGGGATCATGGGCAATACGTGTTCCTGGTAAGGAACTTCAACATCCAGCAGGAATGGTCCATCGTATTGGATCATCTCTTGCAGTGCGCCCTGCAGGTCCGCTTTCTCGCGAACGTTAACCGCTCCGCAACCGTAGGCTTTGGCCAGTTGGACAAAATCGGGATACCGTTCTTCGGCGTAAGGAGTCGATCCTTCGCCGCGTGCTTCGGCATGTTCCACTGGCCCCAGGTAGGTGTGGGCGCGGTTACCTGACATGAAGCGATCTTCCCATTGCACCACCATTCCAAGGTGCTGGTTGTTAAGCAGCATGATTTTCACAGGAAGCTTCTCGCAAAAGCAAGTCGCCAGTTCCTGGATGTTCATTTGCAAACTGCCGTCTCCGTCGATATCAATGACCAGGGCATCCGGATTGGCTGCCTGCGCTCCAATCGCCGCTGGCAAGCCAAATCCCATCGTTCCCAATCCGGAGCTAGACATCCAGGTGCGGGGCTCTTGGAAGGAGAGATACTGAGCCGCCCACATCTGGTGCTGGCCCACACCAACGGAAATGATCGTTTGCCGATCCTCGATCAAGTCCGACAACTGCTTGATGGCATGCTGCGGTAAGATGCCATCGAACTGTTCGTCGTAGACATAAGGATTCTCAGCTTTCCACTGACGACATTGCGCGAGCCAACTGGAGAAATCATACTCCGAGTTTAGTTCAGGCAGCAGTGCCGCCAGGAAGGCTTTTACGTCTGCCACGATCGGAATGTGCGCTGGCTTATTCTTGTTTAATTCCGAAGCATCAACATCGACGTGAATGATCTTGGCATGCTGAGCAAACGTCTCCAACTTGCCAGTCACTCGATCATCAAAGCGAACTCCCAAGGCAATCAACAGATCACAATCACGAACCGCCCAATTCGCATAGACACTACCATGCATCCCTAGCATATCGAAACAATGATCGTCCTTCGAAGGAAGACCGCTCAATCCCATCAGCGTCATGACAACCGGAGTGCCTAACCGGTGGGCAAATTGACGAAGTTCTTCCGTGGCACCTGCTGCAATGATCCCACCACCACAGTAAAGAACTGGACGCTTGGCAAGTTTAATCGCTGCCGCTACCTGTTTTACCTGCTCCCTGGATACTGGACCAACATCTGGCCGGTAACCGGGTAAATTCATGGCAGTATCCCAGTCTGGAACACACTGGTTTTCCTGAACATCCTTGGGGAGGTCGATCAGTACGGGTCCGGGGCGACCGGTCGTGGCTACGTAAAACGCTTCTTGAACCACACGACTAATATCTTGAACATCCCTCACCAGGTAATGGTGCTTGCTGATACCGCGACAGACTTCCACGATCGGCGTTTCCTGAAAGGCATCTGAACCGATCACCGGTGTCTTGACCTGTCCCGTGATGGCGATCATGGGAATACTGTCTAGCTTGGCATCGGCAATGGTCGTCACCAGATTGGTCGCTCCGGGACCACTAGTAGCAATACAAACCCCCGGCCGTCCGGTCGTGCGAGCATATCCCTGGGCAGCAAATCCACCGCCCTGCTCATGTCGAGGCAAAACGGTTCTCAGCTGCGAAGCGTAACGGCGCAAGGCCTGATGCAACGGCATACTGGCACCACCCGGGTAAGCAAACACCACTTCCACTCCCTGGTTCACCAGGGACTGAACGAGAATATCTGCTCCCGTCATCAGGGATTTTTCTACATTTCGATTGATCGTCGCCACCTGTCTACCCTCTGCTCACAAGAACCTCTGCTCACAAGAGCTGTCAGCCAGCCGCAAAACTGGCCATCAACTGGTTAGGCTGTCCCTAACATGAATCAACACTCCACTTTACGTCATTATTGGCCTGGGTTCAAGCGAAACGGGACCTCTCCAGACAGAGTCTCGCCTTGCGTAACCCCTTTTTTTCCTTACTGATCCGTTCCCCCCTACTCAAATCTGTCTCCATCGCTACAACCGTAACCATACCAGTGGCTGCGTCCCCAATTGCCAGCTGGCGGCAGTCCCTTCACGAAGGAAACGGTTAATGAAAGAACTGATCGGTGTTCTGATTGGTGGGGCCTTGGGGGCTGGGGTTCGTTACCTGTTATCAGAACAATCTCAGCGCTGGTTTGGGGATCATTTTCCCTACGGCACGTTGATCGTCAATGTCAGTGGTTGTTTGATCTTGGGCGGACTATTTGGCTGGGGCATGGACCACATGTCACCGACCGTGCAGAAGCTTGTCATTACCGGCTTCCTGGGATCGCTGACAACCTTTTCGACCTTTGGACTGGAAACCTACATGCCCTGGGAAAAAGGAGAGTGGTTCCTGGGGATCATCAATATTGTCAGCAACCTGGTGTTAGGATTACTGGCTGTCTGGATCGGTTGCAGCACGGTTCGCTGGCTGCGCTAAGCCTGTCCGGAACGGTTTGTCGAAGCCTGGTCAATTCAACTGCAAACGACTCTTGAGATACTTCCCGGTCCAACTCTCGGCAACTCGACAAACTTCCTCCGGCGAGCCTGCTGCCACCAGCTTCCCGCCCTGGTCACCTCCCTCGGGTCCCAAGTCGATGATCCAGTCAGCGACTTGAATCACGTCGAGATTATGTTCGATCACGATCACCGTATTGCCGCGGTCTACCAGGCTATTTAGCACGTTGAGCAGTCGTTGGACATCCTCGAAATGCAGTCCGGTGGTTGGTTCATCCAACAAGTAGAGAGTTTTTCCAGAGTCAACTCGCGACAACTGGCTGGCCAGTTTAATGCGCTGTGCCTCCCCACCGGACAGTGAAGGGGAAGGCTGGCCCAGTGGCAAGTAGCCAAGCCCGACTTCATGTAAGCCATCAAGCAGGCGACGGATATTTGAAAAACTCTCGAAGAATTCACGAGCCACGTCGACCGACATGGCCAACACATCGGCAATCGAATGGTCCCGGTAGCGGACTTGCAAGGTCGAGTAGCTGTAACGAGCTCCCTTACATTGGCTACAGGGGACGAAAAGATCTGGCAGGAAATTCATTTCAATGCGTTGCAAGCCATGTCCTTCACATTCGGGACACCGCCCTGATTTGACATTGAAGCTAAATCGACTGGCGCTATATCCACGCTGTTTCGCTTCACGGGTACTGGCAAACACCTTGCGAACTTCATCAAACAACCCCGTGTAGGTTGCCGCATTACTGCGCGCTGTCCGTCCGATCGGTGACTGGTCAATCTGAACCACCTTGTCGACAGCAGCAGCGCCGCGCAAACTCACGAAGGGGCCTGGCCGTTGGGCTACCTGTCCCAGGCGCCGCAGCAGCGCACGGGCCAGCGTCTCGTTAACCAGCGAACTCTTTCCTGAGCCGCTAACTCCGGTCACGCATGTCAGGCAGCCCAGTGGAAATTGAACATCGATGTTCTTCAGGTTGTTTGTACTGGCTCCCTGCAGTTGCAAGGTTCGAGACTTAACCACTTCGCGACGGCAGGAAGGGACCGGGATGCTTCGTGCGCCGCTAAGGTACTGACCTGTCAGAGACTCTGGTTGCTGACCAATTTCAGCAGGTTTTCCGACGGCTACTACCCTGCCCCCCTGGGCTCCGGCCCCGGGTCCGATATCAATCAAGTGATCAGCCGTGCGCATCATCGCTTCGTCATGTTCGACAACCAATACGGTGTTACCTTGCTGCTGCAAATCCCGCAAGGATGCAATCAACCGATCGTTATCACGGTAATGCAACCCAATTGATGGTTCATCCAGCACATAACAGACGCCCACCAGTCCAGACCCAATACTGGTCGCCAGTCGAACCCGCTGCAATTCACCACCGCTAAGCGTATCGGCGGACCGGTCGAGACTCAAATAATCGGCACCCACTTTCTCCAGGAAGTTAAGCCGTTGCAAGATCTCCCCGGTGATGGGGTCTGCGATCAATCGTTGCTCCTCATCAAACTGCAACCCCGCCATAAACTCGCTGGCCTGCCCAACGGTCATGGCAGTAATCTGCTGGATATTCTCATTACCTAGCCGCACACCAATCGCTTCGGGACGCAAACGGCTGCCGGCACACGTTTCGCAACAGATTTTCCCCCGAAATCGATTCAGTCGTTCCAGTCGTGGCTGGCGAGTGGCAGTTGCGTATTCTTTTTCCAGCAGCAAGGTCAAACCAGGGTAATCCTTGCCATCACCACTCCAGAAAACATCCAGCTGTTTTTCAGACCAGTCCTTAAATGGTGTTTCGGCTCCCTTTTTCGCACTTGTTAACCATGACCCAATCGCCTTTTTTTGCTTCTTGACAGCCGCATTATTGGATCCCTTCCAGGTCTCGATGGCACCATCGGCAATCGACAAGTTCATGTCAGCAATGACCAATTCTCGATCGAACTGCAAGCTCGCACCCAGTCCATCGCAGGCCGGGCAGGCGCCGTAAGGGCTGTTGAAACTAAACGTCCGGGGCTCAAGTTCTTCAAAGCTAATTTCACAAGTCGGACAGGCATAGAGGGTGCTGAACAACAGGTCCTGCCAGTGATCCGCTTCTTCGGTTGACTCTGTTTTCTGTTGCACGCAGGCAACGATCAGACCTTCCCCGTGCTCAACCGCCAGTTGAACCGACTCGGCCAATCGCGTGGAAACGCCAGCTCGCATGACCAAACGATCGATCACTGCTTCAATATGATGGATTTTCCTGGGCGCCAGGTCGGGCAACTGGTCGACATCGTGGATCACTCCATCGACTCGAGCACGAACAAATCCTGCCTGGCGGATCTGTTCAAACACTTCCTTTTGCTGGCCACGTCGTCCTCTCACCAGCGGAGCAAGGATCATCACGCGGCAACCGTCCTGCAGGCTAAGAAGCGACTGCTGGATCTGCTCTAACGACTGCTGGCGAATGGCCGCTCCACATTGATAACAGGAGGGTGTCCCCAGGCGGGCCATCAGCAATCGCAGGTAATCATAAATTTCCGTCACCGTCGCCACGGTACTGCGGGGATTCTGATTGCCCTGTCGCTGATCGATACAAATGGTCGGCTGAAGACCTTCAATCAGGTCCACATCGGGGCGTTCTAGCTGATGGAGGAACTGTCTCGCATAGACCGAGAGACTCTCGATGTATTGTCGCTGCCCCTCGGCATAAATCGTATCAAATGCCAGGCTGCTCTTGCCCGATCCACTGGGCCCCGTCAACACGGTCAACCGGTTGCGAGGAATATCAACATCAACGTCCTGCAGATTGTGAACTCGCGCGCCACGGACTCGCAAGACCTGCTGAGCTGCAGAACCATTACCGGCTGAAGATGATTTTTTCTTTTTAGCCGGCGACGATGAACGTCGTGGTTTCCTTTTCGCCATGGCTTCAGCCCCGGGACTCCCCTGCCTGTCACTATAATTGCTTGCCTAAACAAGCTTGTCACCGTAACAAACGAGCCGCCGGGTGACAAGCAATGTTCGATCTCAGTCGTTGGACAGTCAAGTCGCTGCTCTGTCGTTGTCCTGGCGACAACGTAGCAGATCAACGTCCACGAATCAGGCACTGGCGGGCCGCAAAATAATCATCGATCGTCTATATTGGTAGCATCATGAACGCTACTCCTTCCTCCTCGCCGAACAACCATCTGCAGACCATTGCTGAGCGCGAACAGAAGCTGCTGGCTTCCTATGCAACGTTTAGTTCACAAACCAAGGGCCGCAAGTACGCCGAACCCGATCACCCGTACCGGGGTCCGTTCCAGCGGGATCGGGATCGGATTATTCACAGCAGTGCTTTTCGACGTCTCAATGGCAAGATGCAAGTCTTCACGGGCGAAATGGGGGATTATCATCGCACCCGTTTAACCCATACTCATGAGGTCGCATCAATCGCTCGCACCATCGGACGAGCCTTGCGCCTCAACGAAGACCTCATTGAAGCGCTAGCCCTGTTTCACGACATCGGGCATCCACCCTTTGGGCATGCTGGTGAGGACGCCTTGAATCTCTGCCTGGAAGCCGAGGGCGGGTTTTCACATAACCAGTATGCCTTAACGATTGCCGAGGAGCTGGAAATCCGCGACGGAGACAATCCTGGCTTGAACCTCAGTCGGGAAGTACTTGAGGGCCAGGCACCACGCGTGGAAAAAGACAAGCAGACGCTACCTCCGTTGCTGGAAGTCCAAGTGGTCGAAGCGGCTGACAGTATCACCTACGATGCCCACGATACGGATGATGCCGTCAAATTGGAGTTAGTAACACTGGAAGAACTGGCAGAGGTGTCGCTCATCCAACACTGCCTGGAACGTATCGGATCCCGCTTTCACCAGTTGGCTCCCAACATTCAGCGGCGTGCCGTTGTCCACGAACTGATTGACCTCCAGGTGAGTCACGTGCTGCAAGCAGCTGAAACATTCTTGCAGAAATCCAACTGGCAAGATCCCGACGAGACCTTTCGGATTGGCCCCGTTGAACAACTGGCAAAACAAAAAAAAGAGCTGGAAGAATTCTTGAAGAGTCGTGTGTACCATCATCCCCACTTATTAGAGACCCGTGAGATGGCACAACAACGGTTACAGGCTATGTTTCACGGTTACCAGGAACGTGTTGACTTACTGCCAACCCGGTTTCAAGAACGAGCTGAGCAGATCGGGTTACCGCGCAGCGTAGGAGATTACCTGGCAAGTATGACGGATCGCTATTGCAACCAGCAATTTAGCCAGTTTTTTGCAAATCAGGGCAAGGGGTAGTTTCGACCGAAGGGAAGGGGCATAATAAGCAGCCAGGGCAACATCAGCAAGCAAGTTAGCGGCAGGGCTCCACGACATGGCACTTTGGGTATTACGACTGATCTTTTTCGTCGTCTCCATTGGAGTTGGATTCTCCATGGCGCGCATGGATCTTCCGGAAAACCCTCAATTCTTTGCCATCGTGACACCGATGGTCGGAGCGATTTCCATTATCGTCATCGATCTGGTAATTCCTCGCAAACGCATTGAAGTCATTACCTGCGTTTACTTTGGTATCGTCATCGCACTGACGTTGACCTATTTTGCGACCAGTGCCATGGAACCTTTCCTGCTCAACCATGACCCAAAATACAAGAGCATCATTCAGATTATCGGTGGTGTGGCCTTATCGTATGTTTGCATCAGCTGGCTCATTCAAACGCGGGATGACTTTCGATTCATTATCCCGTACGTCGAGTTTTCCAAGGAAATCAAGGGGGCTCAGCCTTTTATCCTCGACACCAGCGTGGTCATTGACGGTCGGATTACCGATCTTGCCGAAACGGGGATCATGGATGCCGAGATCATCATGCCTCGCTTTGTCTTGATGGAATTACAGTCCATTGCGGACAGTAGCGACAAGCTGAGACGATCTCGCGGTCGCCGGGGCCTGGACGTGCTCAATCGACTGCAAGAAATGAAACGGCTCAACCTCGCGTTTCACGATCGTGAAACACCGGACATGGATGGCCAGCCAGTTGACATGAAACTGGTCCTGCTCGCCAAGCACCTGAATGGAAAGCTGGTAACGGGCGACTTTAACTTGAACAAAGTTGCCAGCCTGCATAATGTCAACGTGATCAATCTGAATGAAATCGCCAATGCCTTGAAACCTGTCTTCTTGCCTGGTGAGAAACTGGAAGTCAAGATCGTCAAGGCGGGTGAAAGTTCCTCGCAAGGAGTCGGCTACCTGGATGACGGTACGATGGTTGTCGTCGAAGGCGGACACAACGCGATCAACAAAACGCTACCGGTAACCGTAACCAGCGTGTTACAGAAGAGCGCCGGGCGGATGATCTTCAGCAAGTACGACCCGACCCCGGACGCCGAGTAAAGGGTCAATCGACCGAGTCGATTCGACGCTGAGCCATTTCGCAATAGTCGGGCATGCAATCAATTCCCAGGAAGTGCCGCTGTAAACGTCGCGCCACGACTGCAACTGTGCCACTGCCCAGGAAGGGATCGAGCACCAGCCCACCCGGTGGGCAACTTGCTTTCAAGCAAGTTTCTACCAGGGATTCGGGAAAGACCGCGAAATGGGCTTCACGGAATTTCGACAGGGAAATGCTCCAGACGGTTCGCTTGTTGCGACCTTGCGGATGGAAGGCCTGGTCCCAGCGTCCGTCGTGCAAGTTTGAATCGCCGTGGTTCTTTCCTTCTTCGGGCGTCCCACCCCGCTGGAAGAAATGCCCTCGACCGCCACGCATACGACTTTGTTTGCTAAACGTCACGTGGGGTTCACGAATGGCATCGGCATCGTAGTAGTATTCTTGCTGCCGAGTCATGAAGAAAATATATTCATGATCGGTGGTCGGGCGGGTCTTGACCGAAGAGGGCATTGCATTGGGCTTATGCCAGATAATGTCGCTGCGCAAGATCCAGTCTTGCTCCTGCAATGCCAGGGCCACCCGCCACGGCAAACCGAGCTGGCGACCGTTGACGTATTTATCTCCCAGGACCAGCCACAGTGATCCAGTCGGTTTTAGCACCCGGCGACATTCGCAAAAAACGGCGACCAGTCGATCAAGGTAAGTTCCCAGACTTGCCTCCTGGCCAATTTGCTGCGGCGACTGGTAGTCCCGTTGTCGATAGTAGGGTGGACTGGTAACAATCGTATCTACCAGGTCATCGGGAAGCTGCCGAAGCTGCTCATGCGCATCCCCGCAGAGAATTTGATCTCGCCACAGATCGCTATTTACGCAACCAGGATGGTCACCCTGTCGATCTGACTTTTGCCGCGACTGGTTACTCATCGTTAATCACTTTCAGATGTTCGCTACATCATCTCAACAACGCCGATTCCTAACAGTTGTAATCCCTGGGCAATCGTGCGACCTGTCAAATCACAGAGCAGCAATCGGCTCTGCATTAATCCTTCCGTATCTGCCTTCAAAACTGGACAGGCTTCGAAGAAAGAAGAGAAACGTTTTGCCAGTTCAAACAGATAATTCGTCAGCAAGTTGGGCCGGTAATCTTCTAACACCTGCTCAAGGACTTCGGCCAATTGCACGAGTGCCAGTGCCAGTGTCCGTTCGGCCGGGTGCTGCAGGCTGATGTCGGCAAACGAAGCGCGTAATCCGTCGACATCGATTTCACCGCGACGAAAAATGCTTTTCACGCGAGCATAGCTGTATTGAATGTAAGTGGCCGTATTTCCTTCCAGCCCCATCATTTTTTCGTAACTAAATACGTAATCGCTGGTGCGATTATGCGAGAGATCGGCGTACTTGATAGCACCATGACCCACGATTTCAGCCACTTCCTGGCGCTGCTGTGGAGAAAGCTCCGCGCCATTGGGTTTCGCATCATCGTTGGCCGTAACGACATCCAGTGCCTTGCGAATGGCTTCATCCAACAGGCCCTCCAATCCAACGGCCTCCCCGGAGCGGGTTTTAAAAGGTCGGCCATCCTCTCCCAGCACCGTGCCAAAACTAACGTGGACGAATCTAGCGTCCGGATCTTGCCACTGCTGGGCCACGGAAAACAGCTTCTGGAAATGTTCACTCTGCCGATGATCAACCACGTAGAGAATGGCATCGGGTTGCCAGGTTTGCATCCGATACTGGATCGTGGCCAAATCGGTCGTGGCATAGAGGAAAGCACCGTCTCGCTTGCGAACGATCATCGGCGTTTCAAACTCATCCAGGAAAACACAGGTCGCTCCTTCACTCTCCCTGGCTAAGCCACTCGCTTCTAATTCTTCGACCACGGTTGCCAAACGATCATCATAAAAACTCTCCCCGTACTCGACGTCAAACTGAATGTCGAGTCGATCGTAAACGCGTTGAATGTCCGCTCGGCACTTGGGAAGAAACTCTTCCCAGAGGCGACGATTTTCTGCGTCGCCCGCGTGCAGTTGTGCAGTTTCGTGCAGTACCTGCTGATCAATGTCGGAATGTTCCGCGGCCAGCGCGCTGAGCGCCTCATCCTGGTCAACCGTCGCTATCGTCGCTGCAGTTGCCGACAGGGCCGACCGCAGATCCGCGATGCGCCCCTCCAGCTGACGTAATCGCTTCGCCGCTTTCTTATCAACTGATTCGGCTTCTTCCTGTTCCGCGCGCTGCTGTGCCAGCTGATCTTCCAAATCCTGGATCTGTTGCTGTTGAACAGGCAACTGTTTCACGGCCTGCTGGTATTCGATTAACCCTTGCACCAGCTTGTAGAGCCTGGTCAATTCCACCACCGGCTCACGCTGGTAAGCATCCTCCTGCTGAAAATGCTTGAACCCATAGATAATCATGCCAAACTGGGTTCCCCAATCGCCCAGATGATTATCACTGATCACCCGATGTCCCAGGAAGCGGGCAATACGACTGATCGCATCGCCTATCACGGTCGAACGAATGTGGCCCACATGCATCGGCTTGGCGACGTTGGGGGACGAATAATCAATCACCAGGCAACTGGGCTCGCTCACTGCGGCGATCCCCAGCCGTTCATCATGCCGCATTTCTGTCAACTGATCGATTAGCCAGCCATCTTGCAACCGCAGGTTAATGAAACCGGGACCAGCGATTTCCGGTTCCAGGCAAAAGTCTGAGACATCCAGTTGCTGAAGAATCTGTTCAGCAACTTCACGTGGTGGTTGTCCCGACTGCTTACCCAAGGGCATCGCACAGTTGGCCTGGTAATCACCAAACCTGGCGTCCTGGGCAGGACGAATCATCTCGAGCAGCGACTCAGGATCATCACTCAACCCCGCCAGGGCCAGGCGAAATCGCTGCTGCAGTTCGGTCAACGCATTCATGTCAAGAGATCCATCCCTGTCTTGATTCCATCGTTATCTCTTTGTGACCACTGGCGGCATCCGGCCACACCTGACTTAACCGAGTTTACGACTGCTCAAACATCGAGCGGGACATCTTATTTGAATCTTCCAGCACGTCCGAGAGATCGACTGGCCGAGCATCTGCCCAGAGTGATTCCAGGCTGTAGTATTCTCTCATTTCATCGTCAAACAAGTGAATCACGACCGTTCCGTAATCGAGTACAATCCAGCGACTGGCATCATAGCCTTCGATACTCATGCGTTTATCTTGAAGGTCATCTTCCAGTTTGTGATCGATTTCTTCACTCATGGCGTGCAACTGTCGTCGACTGGTTCCAGTGGCGAGGACGAAGTAGTCAAACAGTGACGTGTGCTCGCGCATATCCAGCACCAGCAAATCCCGCCCGCCATTATCTTCGGCGGTCTGAATGGCAGCCAGCGCCAATTGCAAACTGCGCTCTTTTTGACGCTTCAAGGCATCAATGGATTCCACGGCACTACCGTCCACAACAGTTTCCTCGTCCGGTATTTCACCGGTCTTTTTATCTGAATGATTCATTCACCAATAGCCAGCTTACGACAAACCAATAACTGGAAATTTCACACGTAAGGTCATTGTACCAGATCCCCTGCAACTGTCACCGGGCAACCAACCCGCTAGAAACCATCAATAACCGGCAACAACCTTTCAGTCCGGTCCCCCACGCGCAAAAAAACGCACGCAGCCAAAACTGCGTGCGTTAAAAAAGGTTCTTTCCGTCATCCGGGATCTAGAAAATACCCATCGCAGTCAGACTGTAACGAACAATTAAACCTGCCGCCACAACACTGACCATACTCATCAACTTAATGAGAATATTCAGACTTGGGCCACTGGTGTCTTTGAACGGATCACCAACCGTGTCTCCAACGACACCGGCCATGTGTGCCTCCGACCCCTTGCCACCATAGTTACCAGCTTCAATGTACTTCTTGGCATTGTCCCACGAACCACCGGCGTTGGCCATGAAGATTGCCAGGCAAAAACCACAGGTGAGCGTTCCTACCAGCAACCCAAGAACGCCACCGACGCCAAGCAACACTCCCACGACAATCGGGGTCAACAACCCCAGCAACGAGGGAAAGATCATCTCCTTTTGAGCAGCGCGGGTACTAATGGCAACCGGCAAGGTATAATCGGGCTTTTCCGTCCCGTCCATAATCCCCGGATGCTCCTTGAACTGACGACGGACTTCTTCCACCATTCCCTGGGCAGCGCGTCCCACCGCTTTCATCGTCATCGCGCAAAAGACAAAGGTAGCCATGCAACCTAAAAATATACCTACCAGAATCTTGGGGTTGAGCAAGGAAGCATCATAGTAGCGGGCAAAATCAGGTAAGGAAGCAGAGTGGACTGACACCAGCTTGACCGTGCGATCACGCTCCGCTTCTTCTCCCTTTAAGACAAGGATTCTCTCAGCACTTCCTTCACCTGTAATTTCACCGTGAAGCCCCAGGTTCACCGGCCCTCCCTGTTTCCTGGGATCGATGGCATCACTTTCCGACCAGGCGTCTTTGCGGGCGTCCTCCGGGAAGATCAACCAACCCACCCGCTTGGCAGTAGCGCCTTCGGTCTTCGGATATTTTTCAATCACAAACTGGTTTCCGATTTTGTAGAACCCCTCTGATTTTTGCTCCGCTACGACACCCGGATCCTCGGCCCAGCGTTCAAATCCAATGCGAACTTCCTCGATATAAGCAGCCATCAGGGCCAAGGCCGTGAGTGCCGCGGAACCAATGGCAAAACCTTTACCCGTGGCCGCCGTCGTGTTTCCTAAACTGTCCAGGGCATCGGTCCGCTCGCGGACGATCGGCTCCAGTCCAGCCATCTCGGCGTTGCCACCAGCATTGTCGGCAATCGGTCCGTAAGCGTCAG
>JAYGDG010000190.1:0-5678 GCA_046583015.1 Pirellulaceae bacterium
GGCGGCGGTGCCACGCCTCACAGTGCCGTGCGGGCAGGTGACTGGAAGTTGATTGAATTCTTCGAGGACACCCGGGTCGAACTGTATAACTTAAAGACCGACATTGGTGAAACCCGGGACCTGGCCAAGGAGCAACCAGAGCGGGCCCAGCAGCTGAGGGCTCAACTTCAACGCTGGCGGCGGGATGTGGGTGCGCAGTTGCCGACCCCTAACCCCAACTACGATCCCCAGCGGGCAGACAGTAAACCGAAACGGCCTTAAGCGCGATCGCAACCGGGGTACTACTTCAATTCCTCGCGGACAAGGAACTTACCATCGTTTCGCTGGAACATTTTCAATAACGTCCTTTCATCGACAGTTTTGCGGACAGGATAAATAGCTCCATCGGCAAACATCACCATGAAAGGATCATTGACATCCCCGAGGCTCTTGACAATAGCGTCCGGTTGATAGGTCAGGTCTTGTGGCTTGGTCCAGGGAACCGCCTTGTCCGGGCCGGCATTGATAACCAGAACTGTCTGTGACGTACCATCAGTCACGTTCCGGAAATGAAGTTTTTCACCCGGATTGAAGACAGCACCCGGGCCGTTGATCGCCAGGACCGTGGTATGACTGCCCAGCCCCTTGTAGTCCAGGTTCTGATAGACCTTCGGGATTTGGTCTAACAGCTTGAGATTGTCAGGACTGTCCCAGGGCTGATCCAGTTTAAACTGCTTGTAGAGCCCATCTTCCTCAACAAAAGGAAGCAGGTGAACGCGCCAGCTCAACAAGGGCTGACCATCCCGATACTTGATGATAGGACTTTCACCAATGGGAAACTGGTTGTAGACGTTGTGAAAAACAAGGATGCCGATAGCCAGTTTTTTCAGGTTGTTACTGTTCTTCATTTGAGTTGCTGTTTTAGCAAGCCTCGTATGCTCAATTTTCTTGTAAACCAGCTTGGGCTCCTGCTTTTCGGTGGCCGAGGGTTTCTGTTCAGAAGAATCAGACGGTGTTTCTGCATTAGTAGCGCTCGGGCTACTGGTCACCGGATCTTCACTGCCGCATCCCCAGCAGGCAACCACCAGCAACAGGGCCAGCAGGGTACGGTCTAGCATCATGTTGCGGGTGAAATTCATTGATCAGGATCCTTCGTGCCAGGTTTCATATCAAAGCTCAGGGAGACAGTTTATCGAAGTCAATCTGCTGCCCGTCACGAAATTGAAAGAGTTGAACTAATGTCTTGGGATCAGTGCCCGTACGAATACGCCGAGCCGACCCATCAGCAAAAAGCGCCAAAAAGGATTCGCCAACGGCCCCCAGGCTCTGAGCAATATTCACCATATCGTAATGCAAATCAACCGGCTGAGTCCAAGGAACCGCTTTGTCGGGACCTGCCATGATAACCAGGAGCGTGTGGGCAGTACCGTCGGAAATATCGCGAAAACGAACCGATCGACCGGGAGCTCCGATGGTCGCCTGGTGGTCGAAAATGCCACCTGGGCCACTCAAGCCAAGCACGACGGTCTTGTTTCCCAGCCCCTGGTAGTCGAGGCTCTTGTACTGGTCCGGCATTTCGTCGAGCAGCTGGATATTATGGGGACTGTCCCAGGGCTCATCCAGTTTAAACTTGTTGTAAAGCGGCTCGGCTTCCAGATAAGGCAATAGGTAAACGCGCCAGCTTAACAATGGATTACCATTCCCGTACTTGATGGGATAATCTTCACGGGGAGATTCGCCAATGGGAAGCTGTGCATGTACCGAGTGGAAGGTATGCATCGCCAGGCCAATCTGTTTCAGGTAATTCAAATGCTGCATTCTAACTGCCGCTTGTCGAGGAGCAGAACGCTTGATGCGATTGTAAGGTCCCTTGGCCGAGGGCACCTGGTCATCATTGGCATTATTGCCAGGATCGTCTGAACCCGACGATCCGCAGCCGACCACAGCTGTCATCAGTAAGACCATCAAGGGCCCTCTGAAGCATCGCTGCCAGTAAACTGGTCGGGTGATTGAAAGTCGATTTTCCATGGTCATTTTCCTCGCAGGTCATTATCAGGGGCTTTCGTGAACTTCGCTTATTGGAACCTATAAACCTCTTCGTGTCCACAAGTTACGTGATTCCCGTGGCTTTCCAGCTGTGGTTGTAGCGAATCCAAGAGACCAAAACTTACTTTGACCTGTGTACGGTTCAATCCCGGCTGCGTAATTCATCTTAGTCAAACAAAGTCTCAACCGCAGCAAGACAACTTTAGCAGGTGAACAGAATGACCTACGCACTCAGTGGTGAAACAACGATCGGTTTAAGTGGTCAGCATCAGTTGGATGTTGCGTATGACGTGGTAGATCCTGATGTTCGCCGGATGATGCAAGTGCGCAAGGGGAGCAGGCAGGCTTTCCAGGAACTGGTTCAACGTTATCAGCATCGAGTTTCGGCCCTTTTGACGCGACTCGTCGGGCATCGCCGTGAAACCGACGATTTATCGCAAGAGGTTTTTATGCGTGTTTACCGTGCCCGGGAACGTTACACACCTGGAGCCCGTTTTTCGACCTGGCTGTTTACGATTGTCAGCAATGTTGCCTCGAATGCTCGCCGCACGCTAGGGCGTCGTAAAGAAGTCAACCAGTTTGACGAAACCCGCAGCCAACTTGAAATGCAAGCCATCGATTACCTGCCTCGCCATTGGAACCCGGATAATCCGGCACATCGCCTGGATAGTCGCGAACGCCAGAACATTGTTCGCAAGGCAATCGCCTCGCTCAATAAGCGGCAGCAGCAGGCCGTGTTATTGAACCGTGTTAACGGTTTGTCTCATGCAGAGATTGCGGAGCAGATGGAGACCACTCCCAAAGCGATCAAGTCGCTGCTGGGACGGGCCCATGACACGCTGCGATCCCGCCTGCAGCCGTACATGCAAAACGGCTGGGACATTGGCCAGTCAGAACGAGAATCCCAATAATCGTTGCAACAGTTCTGGCAATCTGCCAGGCGGTTCTGTGGCTCGTGAAGGAAAGACAGACTAGCGCACTTCTTTAAGCCGCTTTTAGGTCCTTTCTTATCGACGTAGTTCGATTTCTGCTATAATCCAGCAATGCTGGTTTCTCCTCCAGCGCGGTAAGTGAAAATCTCACGAGCCGCTTTTTTCAGTGACGTTTGCTGTAGCGAAGGATGCTAATCAATGACACACAACCGAACCAACCGTAGACAGTTTCTGAAGACAAGCGCCAGTGTAACGGGAGCACTGGCAGCAACTCCTTACATTTGGACCACTGGCGATACCTTTGCTGCTCAGAACCAGGCCAAGAATGATCGCCTCGCCGTGGCAGCGATTGGAAATGGTGGTCGCGGGTCGGCAGTTGGTCACCAGGCAGGCCGCCTGGGGGACATGCTGGCTTGCTGTGATGTGGACAAGAACCGGGCAGCTGGTTTTGCCAAGAAATATGGCGAGAAGTGCAAAACGTATGGAGATTACCGCGAGGTACTGGATCGCAAAGACATTGACCTGGTCACCATCGGCACGCCGGATCACTGGCACGTAAAAATTGCCGTTGAGGCCTTACAGTCCGGTAAGGATGTCTACTGTGAAAAACCGTTGACGTTAACCATTGATGAAGGCAAGACGATTTGTCGCGTGGTGAAGGAAACGGGTCGGGTCTTCCAGGTGGGCACGCAGCAGCGCAGTGAATATGGCCATAATTTTCTCAAGGCGGTCGCCATCGCACGCAGTGGTCGACTGGGTAAGAAGCTGCGGGCGACATCGAGTGTCGGTGGGGCTCGAAGTGGCGGTCCCTTCAAAGAAACCGATCCACCGGCCAACCTCGATTGGAACATGTGGCTGGGCCAGGCCCCCATGACACCCTACATCAAGGAGCGCACCCATTACCAGTTCCGCTGGTGGCTAGAGTATTCCGGCGGACAGGTCACGGATTGGGGTGTTCACCATACGGATATTGCCATGTGGGCCCTGGGTTTGGGAAACACGGGACCCACGACGATTGAAGGCAAGGGTGAATTCAACAAGCAGCCCAACTGCTACAACGTGGCCCGCACCTTCGACTGCACGATGGACTTTGCCAATGGCAATCAAATCCGTCTCAACAGTGGGCGTAACGAACTGATCCTGGAAGGAGAAAACGGTAAGATCCGCGTCAACCGTGGTTCCTTGACAGGAAAAATCGTGGAAGACATTAACAGCAGCAAATCGGAACAGCAAAAGTTGGACGACGAAGTTCGCCAGCTGTATCGAGGTCGACCCCTGCAAGGTCACATGCAGGACTTTTTCAGCTGCATTAAGGATCGTGCCTTGCCAATTTCCGACGTCTTTACACACCATCGCAGCGTCAGTGTCTGCCACCTGGCCAACATCGCCATGTTGTGTGGGCGCAAACTGACGTGGGATCCACAGAAAGAAGATTTCGTCGGAGACAAGCAGGCCAGTTCGATGGTCAGTCGGGAACAGCGTAAAGGGTTTGAAATAAACGCTTAGGCGCTGCCTGGCAATCAGCCAGCGATGGTTGATTGATTTCGCAGTCTCTGCCGATGGAAATGATATGGCCTGGTTAACACAAGAACAACTCGAGGCTCTAGGGCTCAAGCATCTTGGCGAAGAAGTCAAGATCAGCGACAAGGCTTCCTTGTTGAACCCGGACCAGATCTCGATTGGCGACCGCTCCAGGATTGATGATTTCTGCGTGTTATCAGGCAAGATCACGATTGAGCACAACGTGCATATTACAGTGTTCTGCAATCTTGCCGGCGGAGAACCGGGCATCACGATCGGCGCCTTTTGCGGCATTGCCTACGGATCGCATATTTTTGCCCAAAGCGATGATTACAGTGGCCAGGAACTGGTCGGCCCAACCTTTCCAGAGAAGTACCGGACCAGCACGGTCAAGGAGCCTGTTGTCCTGGAAAAATTCTGCAACCTGGGTGCCCATGCACTCGTGACACCGGGGGTCACCCTGGCCGAAGGAACCGTGGTTGGCATGAAGTCGCTGATCACGCGGTCGACCAAGCCGTGGACAATCTATTTCGGGATTCCGGCCAAGCCTTTAAAACCCAGGCTCCAAAACATGGTTGAACTGGCTGAACAGTACATGCGCGAGCTGGATGAGTCATAGCACGTTGGGCGTCACGAGCAACCGTTCTTGCCGAGTTATTGAGACGAAGGGTACGTATGTGCGCAGTCGCTGATGGAACACCTGGCGGGCCGGATCGCCAACTTGCTCCCTGTCCATCACGACCAAATTGTGTTTGCAGTCACGCTACCTTGCCCAGGCACGCCATTGACCCGCTGCCGGTACCCGAATCCCTGGAAGATCCGTTCGAGCAACTGGTGCAATTGATGCGAGACTGGCCACGGGCTCAGCTGGTCACACAAACGGCCAACTATCTTCACATGGAAGTCCGCACGGCCCTGTTTCGATTTGTGGACGATGTTGAATTTTACTGGAATGCAGACGAATCGTTGATTCATATCCGCTCTGCATCCCGACTTGGCTACAGTGACTTGGGGACCAATCGACGCCGTCTGGAGCGTATTCGCCACCAATTCCAGCAACTCACTTAACGAGATCCTGGCAGACGCCTTTCAGACAATTGCGGACGCCCTACTGGTCCTTTATAAACAAGGATAAGTTACCACTGCTTTTTCCGTTAATCACTGGCTGAAAGGTACGCTCTATGTTCCATTCGCATAAGC
>JAYGDG010000337.1:0-2277 GCA_046583015.1 Pirellulaceae bacterium
GCGGTGAGGGTGTGGGCGGAGAACCGCCAGCCGCGCGGGACGCCCGCGATATCGAAATGAAGTACCAGGACTACAACGTGGTCCTGGTCAGTTTTGATGCGCTGCAAGCCGCCCACGTCGGATGCTTCGGATACCCACGTAAGGTTACACCGTTTCTGGACGGGATGGCCAAAAAAGGATTCATCTTCACCAATACCATGTCGGTGGCCTCCTGGACGGTCCCTGCCTCGATGACTTGGTTCACCGGTGTCTATCCGTCGGAGCATCGCATGACCAACAAATATGCGGTGTATAACGACCAGGAAAAGAAACTTGCCAACCTCAAAGAACTGTCGCCGGAATTAATGACACTGGCCGATATCATGAAGCAAAACGGCTATACGACCGGTGGCTTTACTGGGAATGCGGGCGTTAGTGGCGGGTTCGGCTACGAGCAGGGTTTTGATATCTACTACTATCCCCAGGGAAAATTCGGCAGCATTGAGCAGAGCATCCCCAGGGCCATACGCTGGCTCCAGGCGAACAAGCAGAAGAAGTTCTTCCTCTTCCTGCATGGTTACGACGTCCACGGGCAACGGACGCCGGACGCCGGTTACGACTATCGTTTTGTTGACCAGAATTACGACAAGAAATACACCGGGTCCGAACTGGAGCAGGAAATCTTGCGGGAAGAAGGCCTGGAAAAAGGAAAGCTCACGCTGCGCGACGCTGACGTACGTTTCTGGCGTGCGGTCTACGACGAGAAGATCCAGCGGATGGACAGTCAATTCGGGCAATTCCTGGCAGCCTTTGACAAGCTGGGCCTGACCGATAAGACACTCTTCGTGCTGACTTCGGACCATGGCACCGAGTTCTACGAGCACCGCCGCTTCGACCATGGTTTCACGCTCTACGACGAGCTGATCCACGTTCCGCTAGTCATCAAGCTGCCCGGTCAAACCGATGGCAACGTCATCACGGACAGGATTCGCAGTATCGACGTGATGCCGACTATTCTCGACCTGCTCGATGTCCAAGTCCCAGCTAAGGCCAGAAAACAGTTACGGGGGACAAGTCTAAGTCCGACGATGCAGGGAGAGCGGGCAAGCAGAAACGTCTTCTCCGAGACCGACTACCGAGACTATACCTTCAAGCGTGCGATCATTACGCCCGCGGGTTGGAAACTTGTCTATACGCTGGAAGAGCAAAGTCGCGAACTCTACTACCTGCCAGACGATCCCGGCGAGACCAGGAACCTGGCCCAGAAGCAAGCGAAGCGTGCCGACCAGTTACAGCGCCAACTGTTCGCCCACTTCAAATCGATTGGCCAGGACCTGCAAGGCAAGACCTGGAAGCAGGGACTTAAACCGGTCTACCGTTCGCAGGCCAAGGGGGCGCCAAAAAACTGATCCTTCCAGGAGGGTACTGACAGGATGCTCAAGAAACCAGGGCTTGGCAGGGGACAGTTTCAGAGAAAGCGCCCTCGCAAACAGTCCCCTCGACCAGTGGCTCACTTCTTCGCTTTCGGCTGCAGCGCCTGTCGTGGAACAAGAGCCATGGAGGTCGGTGTGTAGTTGCAAGTGCACCCCCCGGAGAGATTGGGAACGTTCAGTATGCCGTTGGCTGGAAAAATATTATTGCTGCAGGCACCTCGAAGATTCCATATCGACTGAAACTTCATCGTGTCCAGATCGATGTAAGCGGCGTTGCCCTGGTAACGAGTGGTCACCATGTAGGGGCTGGCCCGCAGTGGCGTGCAGCCACGTCGAAACCAGGTTAGTTTCTTCGTCAGCTGGACCCCGCTGGTTAGCTGGTACATGGTAAAGTTGTCCGAGCCACCGATCAGCAAGCTGTCTCCTGCTATATAGCCGCTGCTCTTGTAGTTCCACTTGTCCTTGGTTGGATCAGCGATGACTGCCGCGCGGTGAACGCTGCCATCGAACCCTTTGTAAATGGCCGTAGCGGTCAATAACAAGTCGTGGGTTTCACTGTAGCGCAGTTCTGCCCCGCCAGCTCCTTGCCAGCTCTGCTTGCCGGTGGCAATATCCAGAGCGTACGTTTTAACACCACTTTTCTCGATGGTTTCTCCACGGCGGCTGTTGAGCAACTCAGCTATGAAAACACGATTACCACCCACGGCCAGGCTCAGTTCCGGCCGACTGGCTTCAAACGACCAGAGTAGTTTTCCAGTCTGTCGATCAAGGCAGATAATGGTCTTATCGAGATTGCTGACGAGGTAGTTTTTCCAAAGTCGCAAACGGATCAACGTGCCACTGATCTCCTCCGGCATCGGGAAGC
>JAYGDG010000339.1:0-1711 GCA_046583015.1 Pirellulaceae bacterium
GGCGATTCTCATCAGTTTCATCTGCTGGCAGGGAATCGACTACTTCTTGAAGAAAGCGTGCTGCTCTCGTAAGCTCGGATTTTGTTGACGGTCGTGAAAGTGTAATACGGTAAGCAAGGTCAATGCGCCCTTTGTCGTCATCGGATTCTTGCAGTAATCGCTGTGCAAATTCCTGTGACTTTTTCAGGACAAATGGATTGTTCATCAAGTACAGGTCCTGGGCAGGAACAATCGTGACATTGCGACGACCTACCACGAGACTCGGATCCGCAAAATCGAAGATCTCCAGCACTTCGGGAAGTCCGTTACGTAAGACTGGCAGGTAGACGCTGCGATGATTGCTGGGCTTATGAATCTTGTCCGGCGTGAGGCCATCTTGAATCAGTTTGCCACCGTGTACCGTGACGACGGATCCAGCGGGACGGTCCAGTTCAAGACTGCCACTGGCCAGGAGGATCGTGTCACGAATTACTTCCGCTTCAAGCCGTTTTGTTGAATGTCGCCAGAGATAGAAGTTGTCCGGGTCTAACTTGTAGTTAGCCTGGTGGTGTGCATCGGAGAGCTGGTAGCTGCGCGTCAAAACCAGTCGGCGGATCATGCGTTTGACCGACCAGCCATCTTCCACGAACACGCTGGCCAGGTAGTCAAGTAATTCGGGGTTAGTAGGTTGAGCACCGTTGACGCCAAAATTGTCAGGCGTGCGCACGATTCCGATACCAAAAAGATGTTGCCAAACGCGATTGACCATCACGCGAGAAGCCAGCGGATTCTCGCTGCTGGTTAACCACTGGGCCAGCTCTAAACGGCCACTTTGCTGGTCACTAAAGCCGGCTGATTCTGTATCGGAGAGGACCGTTAGCAGCCTCCGGGTGATGGCATCTCCCTTAGGCGATACGCCGCGCACGTAAATGGGGACTTCCGTGATCCCGGAGCCTTCGCGAATCCCCATGGCCGCTTGCGGGGCCGCCACAGGATTGGACCTCAGCTTTTTGACTGCTCCAATAAGACGTTTCTTTTCCAGGTTCAATTCTTTGAGACGTGTTTTTTGCTCGGACGTTAGTGGCGCCGGCTTCTCACCCTTCTTGGGGCGGATGCGCACTTTCTTGATCTCTTTGGTGACTTCCCTTTGCCGCTTGGTGACTTTCGCCAGTTCAGCGTTCCATTGTTGGTAAGCTTTGTTCTGGACCGGATCGTCCGAAACAAGGACGTGGAGCCCGGTTGCCGGAGCTCCCCCCATCGAGTTGCCCCCACCGCCGTAAAGCGTCTGGCTGCTGGCAAAAATTCCAGCCAAACCGTAATAATCAGTGGTTGGAATCGGGTCGAATTTGTGGTCGTGGCAACGAGCGCAAGAGACGGTCATGCCGAGCACCGAGCGGGTTGTCACCTCGATTTGATCGGCCACGATGTCGGGAATAAATTTTCCCTGCCTGCCTCGAATGACAGGCTTCGAGGCCAAAGCCAGGAACCCGGTAGCCACCAGGTTCGCGTTGCGCTGCTCAGCCGTTTCATGCGGTAACAAGTCGCCGGCAATTTGTTGTGTGACAAACTGGTCATAAGGCGTGTCGGCGTTAAAAGCGTCGATGACGTAATCGCGATAACGCCAGGCATGCGGGAAGGTGGCGTTGCGACTGTTGCCGTTGGATTCGGCATAACGGGCCACGTCTAACCAGTGTCGCCCCCAGCGTTCACCGAACTGTGGGGAGTCGAGCAG
>JAYGDG010000533.1:0-2897 GCA_046583015.1 Pirellulaceae bacterium
CTGGGTAACTACGTTGGTGATCATGGATCGATGGAAGTCGCTGGTCGCCTGGCCACGACATTTTGGTACGACGAAGCTTCCGATGGTCGCCGTTACGGCCACTTTGCTATTTCCGGTACGCTGGCAGAAGTGGACGAAGGAAGTACTGAAACTCGTTTTCGGTCACGACCGGAAGCGCGTAGTTCGCAGCGATGGTTGAATACGGGAACACTCGCTGATGCGGCCAGTTACGATTTGCTCGGCCTGGAAGGAGTTTTGAATTTTGGCCCTGTCCAGTTAGTTGCTGAAGCTGAAAATGTCTGGATGACTTTAAACAGTGGCCAACAGGTTCACTATTACGGAGCTTACGCCTACGTTTCCTACTTTCTAACGGGTGAACACATGCCCTGGAGACGTAGCCGTGGAACTCTCGATCGTGTCCAACCGTACGAAGAATTTTCCCGGGTTCGCACCTCTGACGGTAAAACGGCTCGCGGTAAGGGTGCCTGGCAAGTTGCTGCTCGCTGGTCGATGGCTGATTTTTCCGATGTCCTAAGCGTACCTGGTGCGACTCCTGATGGGGTTCTGATCAATAGTTTTACGCTGGGTGTGAACTGGTATTGGACAGCTCATGCCAGGATGCAGTTCAACTGGATTACCGGTCGTGTTGACGACGGTGCTGGAAACATTGGTGACTACGATATAATCGGCACCCGTTTCGCTGTCGATTTCTAAACTGCTCAAGCCGACCGTGGAAGCTGAAAGATTGTCTGCCAAAGCAGCCACCAGGGTTGTCCCGCAGCTGATTCAACCGGTTGTTCTTGCAGAGCTTCACGGTGAGTGACTGACGGTAATCTCCAGCTCTTCGGTGTAGGGTGGCTGCTTGTGTTTCCCCGAGAGTCTTGTCAGCGTCAGACCCATCTGGTTCTGCCCCCGAAAGGGAGGGCAGTCCGCCAGCGAGATTTCTAGCCGCTGGCCTGGCAGGCCACCACGGCGCTGGCCGACTGCTTGTCGGCGGATGTGCTTGGCCGCCACGGTTTTCCCGTTGATATCGACCGCCAGCTGGTCTTGCCCATTCAAGTGGTAGACCCAGCAGGTCAACTTGCCTTGCAGCGGCTTGCCGTCGCGACCATCTGCCATTTGGAACGGAAAGACCAGTCGCTTTCCCAGCGGGTCATCAGAAAAGGTCAGGATGGGACTGTTCTTTTGTCCCAGCGGGCTGAACCCTTCGTCGTACCAGGGATAGTTGCGAACCGGCGGTTTCCGAGCGGAGATACCCTTGCCCATCGGCAGGTAGTGGTAAGTCCGCGGCCCCTGGTAAACGCGCTCTGGACTGATCACCGCTTGTGTCCAGCGGGCGATCCGTTTTCGCTGTTCGGGAGCGGCGGTAGCTTCCCCGCCAAAATGAATTCCCACGTTCCAGAACGAAATGCTGTCGGCACCGGCAGCGTAGTAATTGGCAGCAGCACCACGCGCCTCGGCAGCTGTCAGCAGCATGGCCTGGTAACTGTCGCTCTTGTGCTTGGCCGACATGGCAATCGGCCGGTCCAGGATCTTTGGCGGCCCATCGTAGATGCAGCCGATCATGTTTCCCATGACCACGATGGTATCGACCCCGGCCGGTTTGGTGAAACGAGTGAATTCTCCAACCGGCAGATTCGGATCGGTGTTGTTCCAGGTGGAAAGGACCACGTAGTCGATCCAGCCACGCTTGACCCAGGTTTCAATATCGACACCTGCCCGCCAGCAGGCCTCGAGCGATTCGGGAATGCGTGCGCCCAGCGTTAGTGGTTTGCGCCCCCGTTTACGGGCAGCCGTTGCCATCATCTTGTGGATCTTTCCGACGAACTGAGTCATGATGGGGGCTTTTTCACGGCCCTTGTCGCGTGGGAAATGCTTGGCCCAGCGGACGAAGTTTAATTCCAGCCCGTCCACTTCGTACTTCTCCACGATTTCCTGCATGATCGCCAGGCGATGGGCACGGACTTCCGGATGGGAGTAGTCCAGGGCCGTTTCGTTGGTACGCTGATCCGGTTGCTGGATGACAAATTGCGGATTCTTCACGGCAAAGAGCGGGCAGAGTGGTACTTTACGACTAATCTGCGTATGGTGGGTATCGCTCATACGGATTGCCGCCAGTACCTCTTTTCCCTTAGCGTGCATGTGGCGGGTGACCACTTTCAAGGCATCGGTTCCCTCACTGCGGAGCCCTCGAATGCCCGCAGCTAAGCCTTCACGGTAATCTGGCCCAAAACGATCGCCGTAGGTTTCACCCACCCGGGTATCGTAAGTGCAGAGGTCGGGCGTCGTGGCCAGGAAGACGAACGTAGAAAACTTGACCGCCGCCACTTCACGGTCCAGCCACTGCTCTACGAACTTGGTGGCTCCTTTGGCGGGCGTCTCTTTGAGCACCTGGGCATCATCGTTAAAGACGGTTCGCGGAGTTGGCTGGGCTGTGGCCAGGGTGGGGAGAGCCAGCAGACAGGTCAGCGGTATCAGGAAGTGGCGGAAATAATGCGTCATGGTGATGACTCCTTGGGTTGTGGAGTTTGTTGTTCAAACCCGGCACAGTCGACAACCGGTTGGGCAGGATATTTCGAGAACCGTGGATCGGTGAACGTCAATTGACAGAGCAGGAAGCGGGATCCGCTGCCGGAGACGACTTCCTTCACATGGCTGCAGCGGGTGCAGAGACTCGGAGACATTGTTTGATTTACTCTCCCTTTGACCAGAGGCGAATGTCGCCGTCTGCATCAACGCTAATCTGGATCACGTTGGGTCGGCAGCAAACGGGGCAATCTTCGACGTATTGTTGATCGTTGCCAGCTGACAGGTCCAGCGGGATGACGATTTCTTCACCACAGCTGTCACAAATGTAGTGAGCTTCTTGCGGTAAGTGTGATTCGTGCTCGTTCATT
>JAYGDG010000632.1:0-1592 GCA_046583015.1 Pirellulaceae bacterium
TGCACGTTCCCAGTGATGTCATTATTGACGCTTCGATGCCGGCTGCTATTCGCACGTCGGGACAGATGTGGGGTCCGGACGGCGAGTTGCACGACACGAAATCGATCATCCCGGATCGCTGTTATGCTGGCATCTACCAGGCCACGCTCGATTTCTGCAAAGAAAACGGCGCTTTCGATGTTACCACGATGGGCAATGTCGCCAACGTTGGCTTGATGGCCCAGAAGGCTGAGGAATACGGGTCACATGACAAGACGTTTGAAATATCTGCGGCGGGGACAGTGCGTGTCGTCGATGGATCGGGACAGTCGTTGACCGAACACGCAGTGGAGCCGGGTGATATCTGGCGGATGTGTCAGACCAAGGATGTGCCTATACAGGATTGGGTTAAGCTGGCGGTCAGCCGGGCCCGGGCGACCGGTTCTGCAACTATCTTTTGGCTTAATCCCGATCGGGCCCATGATGTAAACCTGATTGCCAAGCTGAAGGAGTACTTGCCGGCGCACGATACGGAAGGTTTGGATATCCAAATTCTCTCACCGGTGGAAGCGATGAAGGTGACCTGTCAGCGTTGTAAGGATGGTTTGGATACCGTTTCGGTAACCGGCAACGTGCTAAGAGATTATCTCACGGACTTATTTCCGATCCTGGAACTGGGGACGAGTGCCAAGATGCTATCGATCGTACCCTTGCTGGCCGGCGGCGGGTTGTTTGAAACGGGAGCAGGTGGTTCGGCGCCCAAGCATGTTCAGCAGTTCAATGAAGAGGGGCATTTGCGATGGGATTCGCTTGGTGAATTCCTGGCCCTGGCTGTTTCGCTGGATGATCTTGCGGCGAAGACCGGCAATGCGAAGCTTACTGTGCTGGCCAAGACTCTGGATCAGGCCACGAGTCGGTTCTTGGCGAACAAGAAATCGCCATCGCGTAAAGTGAATGAACTGGATACCCGCGGTAGCCACTTCTACCTGGCACTCTACTGGGCCCAGGCGCTGGCAGAACAAACCGAGAACGAGCCATTGCAGGAGATGTTCCGTGACTTGGCTGCACGACTGACGGAATGTGAATCGACCATCATCGAGGAACTAACCACGGCCCAGGGGCAACCAGTGAAAATCGGTGGTTACTACCACCCGGACGAAACACTCGCATCAGAAGCGATGCGTCCGAGTGCGACATTCAATGCAGTGCTCAATACATTTAATGCAGGGAAATAGCTGCGTCGGTTCGAGTTGCCAAACACTTGGAAAAGCGTGGAAACCGCCGGGTGTGTAAAAGGAGATTCAGTTTACACTGGCAAAATTCTCTTGCTTTCGATAGGCTGCTTATGTCCTTGCCAGGGACACAACGAATAGCTCTTGTTATCTTTTTTTTGGAGAGTGAGATATGTCAGACGGTCAAGCAGACGGTTATGAGGCATCTGGTGGAGGCTCTAGTGGCGGAACACTTACGGTACCATGTGGCTTCAAGTTCTCCGGGACGGCCTGGGATTTGTTTGGACAATTGTTTGTCAGTTGCCTGCTGATGATTGTGACTTTGGGTCTTTACTCACCCTGGTTCTTTTGTCGGTTCCAGCGTTGGTCAGCAGAGAACAC
>JAYGDG010000755.1:0-7054 GCA_046583015.1 Pirellulaceae bacterium
GTCTTTCTAAGGAAGTGACCTGGCGGGCAGGAGTCATGATGAGCGATCGAGACGAAAAGAAATCGACGGGGGCCCATCGCCTGGGCCCTTTGGTGGCAGCGGAAATTCACGATGGGTTCGTGCAAGATGTGGTCGGCTCACACATGATTTTGCAGGGTTTGCTGGCAGAAGAGACGGCTCTCGATGAACAGACGCGTTCCTTGCTGGCCGAAGCGACGTCTCACCTGGCCGCGTCGATTGCCGAGGCCCGGAGACTGATCGAACAGTTGTCTCCGCTGGAGATCACCGGACAACTGGCGGATCAGATTGCTGACTGGATTTGCCAGGAGTCTCAAATTCAGGCGGCTCACGAACTGGTGACGGAAGGGGATTGTGAAGGCCTGGATCCTCGCATCGCCGGTACCATTTTTCGCATTGCCCAGGAAGCGGTTCGCAATGCTGATAACCACGGCCAGGCGAACAAGATTCAACTGCGACTGCAGCGGGACTCAACCGGGGTGCGACTGGTCGTTTTCGACGACGGTTGTGGGTTTAATCCGAACCAGGTCGCTGCCGGTCGCTTCGGTCTTGAGGCCATGCGTCAGCGGACCGTCTGGTTTGGTGGCGACCTCACGATTGATTCAACGATTGGCGAGGGGACGACGATTCGAGCGGAGTTTCCGACGACTGGCTGATCGTTACGGCTTGTTGATCCATCCCAACTGTCGGATGCGCTCAAATTCTTTTTCAATATCGGTCCCTTCGTAAAAAGAGACCCAGCCTTTCAATCGCTGCGTTTCCCCAGGTTTGCAATCGGGAAACTGCGGGTCGCTGTGCAGACAGGGGCAGATCGAATTACCCCAGGGTCGCACGCAGTGCTGCCAGGCAGTGATCAGCCAACGATTTCCAGCGGGATTGTGGCGGGCCGCAAAGGGACTCGACAGCAGGTTGTTCTCTGTCGTCAACTGGTTGAAATCGGGTGCAGATTTGAGCATCACGCAGTTTTGTACAACCAGCCCCGTGAGGGTCTTGTCGGTGCCATTGGTGATCCACAGTTCCATCTGCAGAGCATTGGCAGTCGGCTGCACGCGGGCGCCGAACTTGACCTGGTTGGGAAGCGTTCGTGCGACCGAATACGTGCCATCGGTGTGACGCTTCCATTCCAGCGGTTCCAGGGAAATTCCCTGCTTGTCCCATTTGGTTGGTACGTGTGTATGAGCCAAGTAGAGTAGTTCGCGTGAGAGTCGAGGGCCGGACCAGATGGCTTCTGGGACATCCACCACGACGTACCCCGCTTTTTTCCAGGGTGGAAAGAGGCTGATCTTTGACTCCCGGTGGGGTCGGATGGCACCATCGCGAAAACCGACGCGGGGGTGACGACCGCCCGGGTAGGGGAGGGCGCGCAGAGAACCCGCGTGCAGGTCAGCAGGGCGTGTTTGAGTGTCGATGTTCCATGTTTTCAGCGATCGTTCGATGGCGGCGGCCGATAGCCCGGTCGCGCTGCGGACTTCGGCAACCGTGAACTGATGGTATCGGACCATGTTTTCCAGCCAGTATTTACGATCGGCGTCTGTTGCCGGAGTTCGAAAGGCCAAGCGTGATTTCTTGGCAGCGATCATTTTCTGGCGGTCTTCGATGGCGCCCAGCGGATTCTTGGGTACCTCGCCAGCAGAGACGTACTTGGACAGGTCACGCAGGGCAATCACCTGGTAATGATTGAGCGCCAGGTATTTTAGGTAGCCTTCGAATTGTTGTTGCGACGTATGGACCCAGGGATGGGCGCGGTCCGGGACTCCGTGAAACTGCAGAACTGCGATTCGGCCAAACTGTGCCTGTTCGACGGCCCGGCGAAAATCTTCCATCGTCCAGTCGGGCCGTGCGTCACCGGCAGTTGGAATCAGCAGCGGGTGATCCAGGCCAGGTTCGTAGGCTGACCCGCGTCCTTCACGGTAAGGATACTCTGGGGTTCCCCCGCGACGGGCGAAGCGAAATCCATGCCTGGCCAGCACCGGCAGTGCTTCGGCGGCAATCGAGTTGCCCGGGTAAGCAAAGCTGATCGGTTGCGGGATGTCATGGAGTCGACATTGCTCGTTGATGGCCGTCAGTTGTTCAGCCAGTTGAGTTATATTCTTGGCGGTGATTCCCAGGTGGTCCCGCGTATGATTGCCGATCTCAAAGCCGTCACGATGGAGTTGCGCAATTTGCTGCCAGGTGAGGTAGTCCTTCTTGTTGGTTTTAAAATCAAATCCCTCGGTAATAAAAAACGTCGCTCCAAAGCCATATTTCTTTAAGAGAGGTCGCACCACGTCAAAATGAGATCGGACCGAGTCATCGAAGGTAAGCACGACCAGCTTGTCAGGTATGGGACTGACGTCGGCGGCCACCAGGAGCCTGGAGACGTTGGAGACCAGGCCGATGGATAAGCCGAGCAAGACCAGGCCGTTGAGTAAGCGAGACATGCTTTATCTCCTTGCCGAAGGGGATTTGCGTGGTGGTTTTGCGCCAACCTAACAGATTCAAAGCTGGCTCTCCACCGGCGGACCAGTTGCCAGGTTGTGGGGATGCTGACTGGCGATCCGTAGTGGTAGGTTAACCGAACAGATGGTACAACGAGGCGTCTGCAAGGATCCCCTGTTTAATTGCTGGTAGGAAAGGAAGTGTGATGCCCAAGTTGACCGTGGAAGGTGTAGGTGAATTCGAGGTAGCTGAAGGTAAGCGTCTCGTTTTGGCTCTTACCGACGATGCCGAAGTGGACCAGTTGCACGCCTGTGGCGGTCAATGTCGTTGCACGACTTGTCGGGTAGAAGTCGTCGAGGGTGAACCAGACGAGATGACCGTAGCGGAGAAGAATACGCTAGAAGACCGGGAACTGACGGGCGTCCGTTTGAGCTGCCAGTTGCTCTGTAACAAGGATATGACGGTCCGTGTTGTGTCGCGGCTAGCGGGGAGCGGTCGGGAGGACGCTGGTGGGCGGCCCAGCGATCAACTGCAACCTGCACCCGCTGAATGGACAACCAGGTAACTTGGCTGTCGGTTACTCAAACTGTTGCGGGCGTTCCCCGACGTGAACCGAGAGCGTAACTGGTTTTTGCTTGCGCAGCACAACCACGGGGACCTCCGTATTGGTATCGGTTTGGCCGATCAAGCGGATTAGCGAAGCCATCCCTTCGACGTCCTTTCCATTCCATTGAAGGATCACATCGTAGCGTTTTATGCCAGCCTTGATGGCGGGAGATTCGCCGGGGGCGAATTGCGTAACGACGGCGCCACTTCCCATTGGCAGTTTCAGCCGGGTGGTCTCTTCAGCAGTGAGATCCCGTAGCACGACACCCAGCCAGCCGCGAACGACTCGACCACTTTTCCGCAAACGCTGGTAAACGTTGCGTGCCACGTTACTGGGAACGGCAAAACTGATTCCCTGGTACGTTTCTCCAACGATCGCCGTGTTAATTCCGACGAGATGTCCCTGTTCGTTAACCAGTGGACCGCCACTGTTACCCGGATTCACAGCTGCGTCAGTTTGCAGGAAATCCTGGTAGTGACTGCCGATCTTGGCGGAACGATGTTTCGCACTGAGGATGCCGAAGGTAACACTTCGTTCCAGTCCAAAGGGGCTTCCAAGTGCCCAAACGAGTGAACCGACGTTGAGATGTTTGCTATCGCCCCATTCGATCGGGATCAGGTTTGTCTCAGCGACTTTCAGGACGGCCAAGTCCGTTAGCGAGTCGACGCCGACGATCTGGGCTTCCAGCACGCGACCATCATCAAACTTTACTTGGATTCGGTCGGAACCGAAAATGACGTGCCGATTGGTCAAGATAAAACCATCCGCATCAACGACGACACCCGATCCCTGGCCGCGGGAGGGATACGGATTGGAACCAAAAAATCTGGATTGCTCGTCATCCAAGCTCTCCCGCGAAGGTCCCGAAACGCTAATGTGAACGACGCTCGGACCAACCCGTTGAGAGACCATTTGATAGGCTTGAGAAATTTCCTGTAAGGAAGATTGTTTTAAGCCTTGCCCGGCCAGGTCGTATTGAGCACGCTGCTTGCCACGGGTCAACGCGTATTGAACTTGTTCGATGGCGTAGGGCGCCAGGTACGATAGGACTAACAGGAACAGCAATGGGGAAAGGAAACTAGTCAGGTAGACAGTTCGGGCCGGACGCACTGGCGCTTGCTCCGGCTCCACTGATGGGGAGACGTACGGCGATCGGGGAGGACGGCTCGGATGGGAACGGTTGGGTAACCGTGGTTCCTGCCAGTTAAAGTCTTCGTGCATCAGATCTTCGTTCCTCTGGTTCTGGAGTGGACAACAGTGGGAAGAAGGTGTCGTCATTATAGACAAAGCGGCGGAAAAGACTCCCTCGTACGTGGCGAATTGTCCCTAAACAGGCTAAAATAGAGACCTGAAATCAGTTAAAACCGTCCGAAACCTTCAGGTTTAGGAAGACTGCTGGACTTATCTGCCAGTTTCCAATCGCCATGCAAACGAGACCATTGAAGTATCCGACTTTTCCGGCCGTTGAGACGGCTGACGCAGACGGGCTATTGATGCTCGGTGGAGAACTCAGTCCCGTTTGGATTCTGGAAGCGTATCGCCAGGGTATCTTTCCCTGGCCGTTGTCCCTTGAGGGTGTCGATTTGTTGGCCTGGTTTAGCCCCCACCCGCGGGCGATTTTTGAACTGGACCAGCTACATATTTCGCGCCGTTTGCGACGCCGCTTGCGCAATGGCGGTTACAAGGTTACGACCAACCGGGCCTTCGACCGTGTGATGGCCAGTTGTGCCGCTCCCCGCGAGGATGAAGCGGGTACCTGGATTACGCCAGAACTGGCAACAGCCTATCGACGGTTGCATGAGTTGGGTTATGCCCACAGCGTGGAAGTGTGGCATCGCGAGGAATTGGTGGGCGGTCTTTACGGGGTTTCAATCGGTGGATTTTTTAGCGGTGAGTCGATGTATCACCGGCATCGGGATGCCTCGAAAATTGCGATTTGCCACTTGGTTCGCCATTTAGATGAGCAGGGATTTACACTGTTCGATATCCAGCAAAGCTCGTTGCATTGTTCGATGATGGGGGCGATTGAACTCGGGCGAGATGAGTATTTGCAACGTTTACGAACGGCTACGGGACAGGATGTCTCCTTTGGTGAAATGAATCACAGCGAGAGCGGGACGTTTTTCAGGGAAGAATCCCTGACAGGTTGAGTTTTTAGTTTTGCCAGCGGAGTTTCTCAAGGATCGTTGAGACGACAAGGTTCAGCATCAGGGTGACACCGATGGACGAGAATCAGGCGACCTCATCAGAGCTCAACCCCGACGAACTCGAGCGATATGCTCGACAGCTTGGCCCCGGCGTACTCTCCCCGGAGGGTCAAATGCGTCTCAAACAGTCCACGGCCCTGGTGACACGGGCTGGTGGAATGGGAGGCCCGGCCGCCCTGATGCTGGCCATGGCGGGGGTGGGACGAGTGATCATTGCCCACGGCGGAGAGATGATTTCTCCCGACTTGAATCGACAGGTCTTGGGGTCCGAGGCGGTGATTGGTCATCCGCGGGCGCAGCCCTTTGCCGACTACCTGAGAACGATGAATCGTTTTGTCGAAGTCGAAGCGATCGACCACGAACCGCTCGCAGAGGAGTTGGATGAACTGGCTGCCAGGTCCGATATTTTTGTTTCCTGCCCACCTACTTTTGAAGAACGATTGCGACTCAATTGGGCAGCGGTAAAGGCCGGAATTCCACTTGTTGATGCGGCTCAATGGGGAATGACGGGTACCTTGATCGTGGTTGCGCCGGGTGAGTCTGCTTGCCTGCAGTGCGTTTACCCGCAAGCCCCTCCGTTTGAGGAGCTGTTTCCGGTGGTGGGAGCAATCTCGGCGGCCACTGGTTCACTGGCTGCCCTGGAGGCGATTAAAATACTCTCCGGTACCGGAGAACCGCTCTCCGGAAAGATGTTAACCTATGATGGGTTTCAAAGTCGTGTGACGACGGTGGAGTTAACGCGCCGCGGTGACTGTCCCTGTTGTGGTTGAAGAGAGCGAATAATGACGAGTGCTGGAAACAGGAAGCCATGAAGATTAGTGTTGTTTTGACCGGTCGCAGTTATCACACCGCAGCCTCGCTGCCGGCTGAACTGGAATTGCCTGAAGGGGCCTCGCTCAACGATGCACTCAACCAAATCAATGCTGTCCTGACAGCTGAGTCAGCATTACCGGACAGTTGCCTGATTGCCATCGGTGGCCAGCACGTGGGAACCGTCGCCAACCATCCTGACGTCGAGTTGCAGGATGCCCAGGAACTGGTCTTGATTGCCCCCGTGGCCGGTGGCTAATGGGCCTCGGCAGCTGAGGAATCTGGCACCAATTGCCCGGCTTCCAGAACAATGGAGCGATCGGCAAAACCGGCGGCTTGTTCGTCATGGGTCACGAGCAAGATGGTGCCACCTTGCTCATGAAACTGCTGCATCAATTTCAGGACCGTGACGGAGTTGCCAGGATCGAGATTGCCGGTAGGTTCGTCCGCCAGTAGCAAGCCAGGTTGAGCTAACAAGGCTCGCGCCATGGCGACCCGTTGACGTTCACCCGCACTTAACTGAGCTGGCCGATGCCAGAGGCGGTCCTGAAGTGAGAACTGTTCGAGCAGCTCCGTGGCTTTCTGCTGGTCTTCTTCCTGATGGGTGGGGCGCGCTGCGACTAGCACGTTCTCCATGACGCTCAGGTAGGGAAGCAAGTGAAACATTTGGAAGACGAAGCCCACGTGCGTGGCGCGAAACTTGGCACGGTCCGCGGAATTCATGCTGGAAATCTCTTGCTCCAGCACGGAGACGGTTCCAGAAGTTGGCAAGGCCAGTCCGCCGATTAGCGACAGCAAGGTGGACTTGCCACAGCCGCTGGCTCCACGGATGGCTACGAACTCACCCTGGTCAATACTTAGTGTCAGGTTGTCGAGGGCCCGGACCGTCTGGTCCGAACGCTGGAAGTGCTTGCTGACGTTGCCTAACTGGATCATGAGAAGGGTGACCGGTCAAAGGTAGAAGCGTCAACGGTTAACTACGTCGCATCACAAA
>JAYGDG010000112.1:0-2039 GCA_046583015.1 Pirellulaceae bacterium
GCGGACTGCCCGGGCAGCCACCGTGCGGGTTGTTCTGACAGGAACCGATAACAAGAAGTTGCAATGGGAAGGGAAGACGACGGTAGCCAGTGACTTTACTGCCCTCATTCCCGTCGGACCCCTGGCGAGTGATACGGCGTACCAGTACCAGTTGGTTGTTAATGGAGAGCCGGTCAGGCTGCCTTATGAAAGTCGGTTTCGTACCTGGCCCAAACAAGGCTCTGGCGTGAAGTTTCGCTTTGCTTTTGGGGGAGGTGCCGGCTATGTCACTGGCCATGAGCATATGTGGGATACGATCGGCAAGTCCGAGCCTAGCGTGTTGTTCATGCTCGGTGACAACATGTACAGCGATGACCCGGAAAGCAGCCAGATGCAGCGGTTCTGTTACTACCGCCGCCAGTCATCTCTCTCGTTTCGAAAACTGGTTGCCCGGACCCAGGTCTATAGCATTTGGGACGATCATGATTTCGGTACCAATGATTGCAGTGGCGGTCCTGAAATCAATTCCCCCGCCTGGAAAATCCCGGTATGGAATGTTTACCAACAAAATTGGGCTAACCCGGCTTATGGTGGCGGGCGCAAACAGCCTGGCTGCTGGTATGATTTTTATGCTGGGGATATCCACTTCATCATGCTCGATGGACGTTACTACCGGCATCGAAAAGATAAGACGATGTTAGGGCCTGCTCAAAAAGCATGGCTAAAGAAAACGCTCTTGGCATCCTCCGGGACATTCAAAGTTGTGGCTTCTCCGGTTCCCTGGGATTATCGGACAAAGGGAGATTCCAAGGATACCTGGAATGGTTTTAAGGAAGAGCGAACGGAGATATTTGATTTTCTCGCAGAGAACAAGATCGAAGGTGTGCTTCTGATGAGTGCTGACCGCCATCGTTCGGATGCCTGGAAAATCGATCGCCCCAACGGATACTCACTGTATGAATTCAATTCCTCACGACTTACCAATAATCATGTACATAAAACCATGAAAGAGGCCATTTTCTCTTACAACAAGAAACAGTCCTTTGGGCTGGTTGAATTTGACACCACCGTGGATGACCCTAGTATCAGTTATACAGTGATTTCAATCGATGGTGAGAAGATCCACAACTTGCGTTTGAAGCGCAGCATGTTGAAATAAGGTCGATCGTTTTGGCTTCGATAAAGGTTCTCCCATGATGTTGTGTCGCATGACTTGCCCAGTAGCCAGAGCGATCTTTCTGCTGGCACTATTTGCGCTGACCTGGCCGCTGCGTGCTGAAAAATCGCCAGACATTCAGAGCGTGAAACCGGACCTGACCGTTCCGCCCCTGGAGACCGGTCAACCCGCACCAGGCAAACGGGTACGGCAGGTGTTGCCTGCCTACCGAGAGACGTCGGTTTATCATTCGGTCTACCTGCCGACAGACTGGCAGCCAGGCAAGCGTTACCCAGTGATTGTTGAATATGCGGGCAACGGTCCTTTCAAGAGTCGTCACGGTGACACCAGCAGCGGTTTTGTTGAAGGGAGCAAGCTGGGCTATGGCATTAGTGCTGGCAAAGGGTTCATCTGGATTTGCTTGCCGTATTTAAATGAGGCAGGGACAAAAAACGTGACGAGGTGGTGGGGCGACGCCCCTACGTTTAAACCGGATGCTACGCTTGCTTATTGTCAGCAAGCCGTACCCTGGATTTGTAAACAGTACGGTGGTGATGAAAAAGCGGTGGTCTTGACCGGTTTCTCGCGGGGCGCCATTGCCTGCAATTACCTGGGCTTGCACAACGATCAGGTTGCTAAGTTGTGGCGAGCCTTTATCCCCTACAGCCATTATGACGGGGTACGGGAAGGCTGGCCCTATCCAGGAGTAAAACGCCCCGCAGCGCTTGTCCGACTAAGACGACTGCAGGGTCGCCCCCAGTTCATCTGTCACGAGCAGGGTTCTGGCCAGGGATCGCCGCTTGCTGTCACCAGGCAATATCTGGGAGAGACCGGTGTCAAAGGGACTTTTACATTTCAGGCTACCGGCTTTCGCAATCATAATGATGCCTGGGTGCTGCGGCCC
>JAYGDG010000228.1:0-3441 GCA_046583015.1 Pirellulaceae bacterium
CCCGAAGAGAAAATCTCCGAAATTTGGACGCGGCAATTGCTGGAGAAAGCGGGCTTTCCTGTCAGCGGACGCGTGATTTTGCACTTTTATCCAAAGACAGCGGAAGGACAACTGGCCACTGTAGAAAACAACTACTTGAAAAAGGCTGGCAAGAGTTTACCAGAGGTTCGTCGGACCTATTTCGCAGTCCGTGGCCAGGGCGGAGGATTTCAGTTTTTTGTGGTGCGGCAGGAGTATCGGACTGTTTTTAAGTAGGTCGATGACCTCACCAGCACTCTCGGTCTGGAGTATGTAAGCGTTGTAACAATGTTTCTTTCGGTTATCGATCTGCCGCCGCCGGTTTTGGCTGCCTGGAAGATGACCTTCCCCTTTAACGTTGGATGAAGTGAATAGTATGCCTGGAGCAGAACAGACGATGTCGGTGTTTGAGATTGCGGGTCTCGTGCTTTACAGCATGCTTGGGCTGACCGCCTTTGGGGTGGCTTGTGCGTAATTATTGTTTGGAGGCGCGTGGGACAGAAGCGTTTCCGCAGCGAGAGTGAGCAGGATGATTTTCTGGATGCCCTGGACCAACCCCTTGGCGAAAGAGATTTTGATTCGATTTCGAGCGCCTGTCAGGCAGATCGACGGGCGGTGCCGCAGTTGATTTACCTGGCAGTTGTCAATCGAAGGATTGGTTACAGCAAGGTTCGTCAACTGGTACTGGATCGTTTCCAGCGGGATGTGCTGGCCGACCTGGAACATCGTTTGAGCTATGTGAATACCGTGATTAAGACGGCACCGATGCTGGGCCTGCTCGGTACGGTCGTTGGTATGATCGGTGCCTTTGCTACCCTTTCGAGCGGTGAGGGTGCCGGCGCTCCGGAAGACCTGGCGGGCAATATTGCGACCGCCCTCTATACGACGGCTTGCGGGTTGTCCATTGCCATTCCGCTGGTCATGTGCACGACCAGCATCAACGTGCGGATTCGCAAAATGGAAGACCTGGTGGGAACCGGTATGACACGGTTTCTCGACACCTTTCGCTCTGTTTTGGGTAAGTCGAAAAGTGCGGAGAAGTAACTAATGGCGACTGACTCGCTACCAACTGAAGAACAGGATGATTATGTTGCCGAGCCAGCCTTGAGGCTAGGCCGTGGTAGCCGGGATGATGATGTCGAGATGGATATCACTCCCATGATTGACGTGACATTCTTGTTGCTGATTTTCTTCCTGGTCGCTTCGCACATGTCGGCAGAGCAGGCGGTCTCGTTACCGGAGGCACGGGCGGGCAGTCCGATTTCTGCAACCAATTCGGTGGTGCTTATCTTAACCAAGTCGGGCGCCGACAGTATTGCCGTGAGAAAAGGTGATGGCGAGGAGCTTTCGTCCGATTTAGCAACCCAGGAAGAAGAGATTGTCGAGTACGTGAAGAATTCCATTGCCGGCACTGCCGGGACTGGCAAGCCGAAACAGTACGTTTTGGTGAAGGCAGAAAAAGGGATCAAGCACAAGGAGGTCTCGCGGGTGGCCCAGGCCATCGCGGGGGCTGAAATACAGAACCTCTACATTGCTGTGAACATGAGGAATAACGGTTGGTTGTGGAATCGAGGTTGATTCCTGTAACGGATGAGAGTTTGGCGAGTTGATTTTTTGTTAGGGTAGCAATCATGGCTGTGACAATTACCGATGACGCACAAGAAGTGGATGCCGATCTGGTTACGTTTGGAACACAAGACGTGGAACGTGAGGCGGAAATGGACATGACCCCGATGGTCGATGTCACCTTCCTGCTGTTGATCTTCTTTATCCTGACGGCCAGCTTTAGTTTTCAGAAATCGCTCAATGTCCCGACGCCCGAGACGGAAGAAGCCAGTACCCAGGCGGTACCCCAGGATGTCGACGAAGACCCGGAATTTATCACGGTACGGATCGATGCCTTTAATACGTTTCACGTGATAACAACCGATTGGGAAGAAGAATGTCCCAGTAAAGCAGAGTTGTATGTCAAGCTGCGGGAGGCACGGGATGGCAATAGTGCCGGGGTTGTTCCGAACAAGATGGTGGTGATGGCCAATGGCGAGGCCTTGCATGAAAAGGTAGTTGCTGCCCTCGATGCCGGGGCTGCGGTCGGAATTAATGAAGTGCAACTGATGACCGTTGAAGACGACGAAGAATAGAACAACAGGTTTCACGGCAGGTAGCCGGCTTGAAATGGCTTACAGAGGTGAGTGAATGAGTGCTGAAAAGTTTATTGATCATGTGGCAGCGACTGGCTCGGTAGACGATGCGATCCTGGAAAAATTGCGTCGCAAGGTGGCCAAGAGCGAGAAAGCAGTCTCCATTGAGGCGATCGTTAAGGTCCTGATGGATCAGGGACATCTCACTCGTTTCCTGGCTACCAAGCTGGTCACGGAGTATAGCCAGTCATTGAAGTCCGACGGGAAGACCGAGGCCAAGACCGATCCTTCCCTGCGAGCACCGAAAACCTCGTCCCCATCAACTCCAGCAGACGACCTGGGATTTGCCCCCGATGAATCTCTCGATGGCCGCAGTTCGTTGGGGGATATCAAGCAGCAAGCCGCACCAACTCCCGAAGAAGATGACATCGTTGACCTGGAGGATGCCAGCGAGTCGGGATCCAAGGCCCAGCCTACTCCGTCAGACCAGGCGAGCACTGCCTGGCAAGGGACGGACCGGGTCAGTACTTCTGCAGCCCCATTAGCGGATTCCATTTCGCCAGCGGATCCACTGGCTGACCTGCCAGCCGACGACCCACTGGCAGGTGATTTTGGTGAGTATCAGAAACCTGCTCACCAGTCGGCTGCCACTCCCAGCTCAGGTGGTCTGCAATTGCCCGAACCAACCCGTAGTCAGTGGGATACCAAATTGATCATTGGCGGATCCCTGGCCCTGGGGATTTTGGCGATTGCCGCTTTTGGCTTGTTCTTTGTGCTGCGAAGTGGTTCGGCTACGGAAGTCTTTGAAGCGGCTGAGAAAGACTACAACACGGGCGCTTATCAAAACGCGATTGATAAGTACCAATTGTTTCTCAAGAAGTTTCCCAAGCATGACAATGCCAGCCTGGCCTGGGTTCGACAGAAGATGGCTGGCTTGCGGCAGAATATCGGCCGCCCCACCGAAGCCCTGACCTACGCGTTGAAGGAGCTTCCAGAACTTAAAGTCCAGCCGGCTTTTGGTGAAGTTCGTGGGGAACTGGCCAGCTTGTTGCCAGGCATTGCCGAGAGTTTCGCCGACAAGGCTGCCGAGGCCAGGGATACGGAGAAAAAGAGTGTCTTGATTGCCAAGGCAGAAAAATCAATGGAGGAACTGGTTAACCAGGCAGCCTACATTCCCTCCAAAATGCACAAAAATCCTGACGTGGCATCCCGGATCAAGCGGATCAAGGAGAAGATCAAGAATGTGCGACGCAATATTGATCGGGAAAACAATCTCGTGGCT
>JAYGDG010000238.1:0-2210 GCA_046583015.1 Pirellulaceae bacterium
ACTCGGCCAGCGTTACTTCGGCCAGCGGCAGGTTAGGTACTGCTTTTGCTTCGATCAGCTTGCGTTTACTGATCCGCTGCCGAACTGCGGCCTCGTGCCAGATGGTCATATCCAGCCGGGCCGGGAATTTTCCGGTCATGATTGCTGCCCGCGTGGGGGAGCAAATTGGCGCCGCGGCATAGGCCTGGGTGAAGCGTAAGCCTTGCCGGGCAAAGCGATCAATGTTCGGTGTTTCGAAAAAATCGCTCCCCTGGATCCCTGCATCGGCATAGCCCCAGTCATCGACGAGTATAAAGACCACGTTCATCCTGGCCTCGGCGACCGAAAGCGAGGGCACACAAACCAGCAGGACCGTGATGATGAACAAGATGATCAGGCGGCGGTTGGGTTGTTTTATCATTATGAGTATTCCCCGGAGTGGTCAATTTCAGCTAAGCCCCTGTTATGGTTCTTCAACGGGCTGTGTGCAAGTCGTTTGTTGCCCGCTTCTTAATCGTCGTGCTATATTAGCCGCTTGATGATCAGCCGGTAGTAGTCAGCGAGAGACCAGATGTCACGACCAGACCACGACTTTCGCTTGAGCAGCGGACAGCGAGTCTGCCTATTGGCTTTTATTGGTGGACTGCACTTGGCGGTGGTTGCTGCTGCCCAACAGCCAGCAGCCGGCCCCCTGGGAAAAGCGGCTCCCTTCTACCAGCCCGACCAGGTCCAGTCCATTCACCTGCAGATCAGTTCCGCTAATCTCACGAAAATGAAGGCAGCCTTGCCGGAGCGGATTTATGTTCCAGCGACCTTTCGCTGGACCGACCAGACCATCGAGAACGTGGGGGTCCGCTACAAGGGGAACAGTTCTTCAAATCCAAATCAGCGACATAAGCGCAGTTTCCTGGTCAAGTTTAGCGAGTTTGAGAAAGGTCGCAGGTTTCTCGGATTGGAGCGAGTGGCCCTTGATAATGGGATCCAGTTTGGCAGTCTCTTTAGCGAACCGCTGATCACGGCCATCTTGCGTGATCTGGAGATTAAGGCCTCGCGTTGTAATTACGCCAGGCTTTACTTGAATGGCAAGTATCACGGTCTCTACACCAATGTTGAACGGATCGACACCACGTTTACCAGGACCCATTTCTCCGCTGGTGGCGCGCTCTACAAGAATCACATGGGAGGCCCGGGAGGCAACCTGGAACCGGTGCCGCAGCGTTTTAACCCGACCGCCGGTCGTGGTCTCCCATTCGAACCCAAGTCCGCGGCAGCCCACAAAGATGCCCGTGACGTGCTGGCGTTGATTGACCGGATCAACAAGACCCCGGACGAGGATTTTGCCACGGTCATGGAAGCGACCATCGACATGGACGCGTTCCTGAAGACCATGGCCGTGATGTTATTCTCAGGCGCTTTTGACCAACTGACCGGCTGGGCTCCACACAATTACTACCTCTACCATGATCTCCAGGGTGGTCGCTGGCATTACCTGCCCTGGGACCTGGATGTTGGCTTTGCAGACAATGCCTTCGGCCGGGTGCCGGTAATTGCTGGCTGGCACGCCGCCTGGCCCGTTATGCCCCGTTCCCCTTCGCCACTGGTGAGGCGGATCATTGAGAATCCCCAGTTGCGCTCGCGCTATCGGCGAGAAGCGAACCTGATCCTGGAAAACTATTTTCATCCACGGGTCCTGTTACCGAAACTGGATGCGAATTATGTGCGGATCAAGAAGGACCTGGCTGCCGATCCGTTCCCACACCGGCGAGTGACCAACCCAAGAGATGAGAGTTACGAGACGATCGTGGCGTCGATCCGGGATTTTGTCCATCGCCGCTACGCGATCGCCCGGGCTCAGCTTGATGATCCCGGGCCGCCCCCGCGACCGCCTGCCAATCGGCCAGGTCAGACGCCACCTCCCCAGCCTGGTAAGCTGACGGCCGACGCACCGACTGAGCTGCGGGTTGTTGCTGTCACCGCTTCTTCGGTGACTCTGCAATGGAAAGATAATTCGCAAGTCGAAATTGGTCACATCGTACAGCGGGCTGACGGAGAACAGGGAGCGGAATTGCGCAACTATTTTGGCAAGCCGGGTGCTAATATTACCAGGGCCTCCGATACCAGGGTCCTTGCCGGCCGGACCTATCGTTACCGAGTTTATTCAGTCCGGCGGACTCCGACCGGGCCCCAGGGCATGGGAGTTTCCAATACGGTCACCGTACGCGTCCCTGAAA
>JAYGDG010000411.1:0-1742 GCA_046583015.1 Pirellulaceae bacterium
CGCAGCAGGACGATCGGCAGCACGTCATGCTGCGTCAACTGGCGGCTGCGCGGGTCTAACGGGTTTTTGGAATGGGAACCAGCCAGGATCCACTGGCGGAACAGCGCCAGTTCGCCTTTGGACAGTCGCGGCTGACCTTCCGGAGGCATGTCCCCCTCATCGACCAGCGTCCACAGCAAACTCTCCTCGAGTGATTTTGCCACCACCGACTCACCCGATTCACCACCACGGCGGACCCCCACAATACTGGAGAGATCGAGCTCCCCTTTTTGCACCGTGTCGCCGTGGCACTTGCCACACTTCTTTTTCAGCAGCGACTGCACCTGCTGCTCGAAAACGGGCGGCTTCTCCTCCGCAGAGACCTGCGGTGCACGGATCGGTGCCAACAGCAGCGAGCAAGACAGACTGATCAGGAAAAAGAGGCGGACTGGTAGCATAAGAATTCACGGAGGGTTTTCGTGCTGGACAGGTCAGCTTGTGCTGAACCTTTATTCTATTTGTCAGCCATCCGCAGCACAAGATTTGCCTGCCAGGGCACCAGCGAGCGTCTACTACTTGTTCACAAAGGCGCCGCTTTGGACGACTTCCCGAATCAGCGACTTCAGCTTAAAACCATCTTGCTGAGATTTCTCCACGATCGCCTCGATCGTGATCGTGTCGGCCGGAACCAGTTCCCTCGAGAGGGCAAATCGCAGCAGGTGGGCGGTGAAGGCCTTGGCAAACCGCCGATTTTCCTGGACGAGCGATTTCTTGAACTGCACCACCTCGCTAAAGTCGTATTTTCTCATCAGCGTCCCGCTGGCATCGACTTCTCTGCCATTGGCGTACTTATCCCGCCAGCGACCCGTAATGTCAAAGTTCTCGAGGGCAAAACCGAGCGGATCGAGCTTCGTATGGCAACGGGCACAGGTCTTGTTTTCACGGTGGGCGGCAAATTTTTCGCGGATCGTCTGGTCCTTGTCACCCGCTTCCTCGTCCAGGGGAGGCACATCGTTGGGGGGTGGCGCCGGCGGGTCGTTGAAAATCACTTCGATAATCCAGACGCCACGGGCGACCGGATGCGTCCGCTTGGGCCCCGACGTCATGCTTAGCATGGCAGCATTGGTAATCACGCCCCCGTACCGTGGATCGTCACTCGCCACGCGATGGAAAGCCCGCGAGCGCATCTTGTTTTTTAGCTCGTCTTCGAACTTGCGCTGCGCATCGGCCCGATGTTCGTTCAAGCCCCGTGGCTTGGGAGCCCGTTTTAAGTCCTCTTCAAATTGGCGTATTCTCTTGCTGACAGCGACCTGGCTCATGGAAATCTCCTGCCGAACCTTCGCCAGCTCCGGAGCAATGGAAAGATAGTACTTGGCCAAGGTCTGCTGATGCTCGTCATTGCGCTGGTCACTCTCGACCTGCAACGCTGCCACGACCGGTGCCGGTAGTGGTAAAGTCTGCGCCTTGAAATAGAATCCATACCCGCCACCGCCGTTGGCGATCTTCATCAGGATGGTGTTTTCGCCAGCCAGCAGGTCCAGTCGCACCTTGTCCTGGTCCGGCGCGACGCCGCGAGTCACTTTCTTGTTGGCAACCAGTCTTCCGTTATGCCAGAGTTTAAAACTGTCATCGCTGCCCAGTGACAATTCCAGTGGCCGGGCTAATTTCGAATCGATCGTGCGGTAGATGTACGTGGCGCAGTTAGCGTGCAGAAGCGTGTGTACCTTGCCGTCGACATACTCCTTGACCTCAACCCACTTCAT
>JAYGDG010000428.1:0-13100 GCA_046583015.1 Pirellulaceae bacterium
AGGTCCCAGGTTAAGAAGGCGCCGATTGATGCGCTGGGCCTGCTGGTAATGACGGGTGCGTCTGCCGTCTCGACTGATTAAGGCGCCCCCCTTGGGGAATTCAGGAGTTAACGGAGTCAGGTAAGTGAAGTAGCAGACGCCCTTGGCTCCATAGGCCAATGATGTAAAAACCTGCCAGCGAATCTGAGCTTCGGTGGGATCCGTGTGTGGCCCAAAGGGCATGGTGTTGAAGTAATTCCAAAAGGGAATACCCCGCTTCAAGGCATGGATGCGCATGGTCTCCAGGTAGCGGCAATAACGGTCGCGGCTGTCATGGGACGGTTTGAAGATCGGATAATGATCCATGGAGAGGAGGTCCACATCCACTTCTTTGACGAATCGTGACACGTGTTCTTCGTAGGTATCGGTTCCCAGTTGTTTCTTGTTGGCATAGTTGGGATAGAGATTGATATGAGAGAGCATGCCAGGTCGGGCAATCCGAATCTCGTCTACACGCTTGCGCAGCTTGGGGAACAGGTCTGCATTGGGTTCGTCCCACAGGTTGTATCCCAGGCAAGCGGTACTGACCGGTAGTTTGTCCGCGGGAATCCCTCGGCAGTAAACGATGGCCTTGATCTGGTGCTTCTCACAGAGCTTTAGTTGTTTAACAGCAGATTCAACCGTATTGATGCTGCCGTGTGGACCCATGGCGACATTGAAATGAGCCGCTGCCACGTCTGCATAAAACGCATCGGCCTTGTCGTCGTCCGGCAACTTGAACCAGCAGGCTCCAATCGCAAAATGCTTTTGAACGAACCGGGTCTTGGCCGGCGTGGGCTCTATTGCAAAAACCGGGTTACTCAACCAGTTGGTGAGCAGAATCAATCCCAGCAGGCCAAGGATCCGTTGGCAGGGGTGAGTGGTCATGGTTGTTCTTTCCGTGACCGGGATGATGGCTTCATGTGGCCGTTATTCGTCAGGCTTGCCCACATCAATTTGCGACCAGTCAAGTTCGGAAAATTCCCTTTCAAGTTCGCTAAGTGCTTCGCGTGCGCGATCCAGGTGACTGGCTTTGACGATGATTTGGACGGTTCCCGGAGCTTCAGCTTGAAAGCCCGCGGTGTAACTGCCTGTTGTTGATGCCTGAATGCCGTGGCTTGCCAGTCCGTCAACAATGGCCGCAGCTTCCACTACGTTCGCTACATGTGTAAGAACTTCGGGGTTATTGGGGTCGGTTGTCATGCGTTGCCGGTTGGCTGGGCTACAGAAGCTAAAACAAGTGGCCTGGGTTTTCCGGCTAAACCGGACCTGTTTGAGAGCATTGTACTGGTTCACGGAATCTCGAAACATCCGCAACAAGAAAATCAACCGATTTATTATAGGGAGAACCAACAGGACCCTGCAATTGCCGGTTTTAGCACCATGATAGCCTGTCGGACTTCTCACCCGGCTGATTGAAAAGTGCCCTCTTTCACGTCATTATAATAGGCTGAAATAAGCGCTACCGACCGCCTTAGCCAAGATCATGGTAACCAGCTGTCTGAAAAGAAAAGACGTCGTTAACATGGATTCAAATCATCGCTATGCTGGCAGACTCCGCTGGTTCCTGGGACTGGTCGTCCTGCTCTCCCCGACGGTGGCATCAGCAGACGAAACGGCGGGAGAATTCTTTGATCAACAGGTGGCTCCCTTGCTGGTGCGGCGCTGCTTAGAGTGTCACAACGGATTTGACTTGAAGGGCAAGCTAGATTTATCCAACCGTGAAGGAGCATTGCGAGGTGGAGAAAGTGGTCCGGCAATTCATGCTGATCGGCCGACAGACAGCCTGGTCTGGGAACGGGTTTCAAAAAAGGAGATGCCGCCAGAAAAACCACTCTTGGCAAGCGAGCAGCAGATCCTCAAGAAATGGTTCCAGCAGGGTGCCCACTGGGGAACCAATCCTATCAACGTGTTTCGTTTTACTACGGAGAAACGGGCAGGCTATGACTGGTGGGCATTGCAGCCGCTAAAAACTGTAGCCGTACCAAAGGTAAAAGACAACAGTCGGATTCGTAATCCTGTTGACCAGTTTGTGCTGGCTCGCCTGGAAGCTCGCGGACTCGGTTTTGCCAGGGATGCGGATCCTCGCCAACTGGTCCGCCGCGTCTATTTTGATTTCCTGGGCCTGCCGCCCGCGCCAGAGGTGGTGGCCAAGTTTGCTGCCGATCCGTCGGAGGCTGCTTACCAGCAGCTGTTAAACCAGGTACTTGATTCGCCGCATTACGGGGAACGCTGGGGACGCCACTGGCTGGATATTGCCCGCTATGGCGAAAGCGATGGATTTGAGCGAAACAACCCGCGTAAGGATATCTGGCCTTTTCGCGATTGGGTGATTGCGGCATTTAACTCCGATCTGGGGTATGACCAGTTTGTTCGCATGCAACTGGCCGGAGATGTGATCAACAGTGGTGATCCCGAAGGATTGGCTGCCAGCGGTTTTATTGTCTCGGCCGTCCACAACACGGTGGTCGGAGGCAGTGAAAGGATGAAACGTCAGTCCCGCGCCGATGAAATCGAAGAACTGGTCGGTACGATTGGCCAGACGTTCCTGGGCCTTACCGTGAACTGTGCCCGGTGTCACAACCACAAGTTTGATCCGATTGCCCAGGAGGAATATTACCAGATGGCTGCTGCGATTGCGGGCTTTAGCCATGGCACACGAGACATCGAACGTCCGGCAGTTAAGAAAGAAAGCGATCAGGTTAAAGCCCAGCTGGAAACTGTGAACAAGGAGCTCAATGGTCTGCGAACACGTGTACGCACTGAGATTATTAAGCAGCGTGAAGCTGGGAAAGTCCCTGCACCAAAACTACCTCAGCCAATTGCCCGCTGGGAATTCGAAACGGATCTGAAAGACAGCATCGGTGCCATGCACGGTTCGGCCCAGGGAAATGTCCAGTTGGAGAAGGGAGCGCTGGTGGTGCATGGCAACGATTACGTCATCACCGCTCCCTTGAACCGAAAACTGGGAGAGAAAACCCTCGAAGCGTGGGTTCAGCTGGGCGACTTGAATCAGCGCGGAGGCGGAGCCATCAGCATCCAGACTCCCAACGGAGTCGTTTTTGATTCCATCGTTTATGGCGAACGTGAAGCGAAGCGCTGGATGGCTGGCAGCAACGGTTTCGTGCGCACCAAGTCATTTCAAGGAACGGAGGAAACAGCAGCCGGAACTCGTCCCGTCCATTTCGCGATTGTTTACACCAAGGATGGTGTGATCACGGGGTATCGCGACGGAAAACTTTACGGCAAGGCTTACACGAGTGTTGGCTTGCAACAATACGATAAGTCTGCCGTGGTTTCCTTTGGTTTGCGACATCTGCCGGCGGGCAGCAACAAGTTCCTCAAGGCAAGGATTCTGCAAGCGCAGCTTTATGATTTTGCGTTAACAGCAGAGGCCGTGGCAGCGTCGGCCGGCGACAGCAAGAATTACGTCTCTGAAGCGGAACTCGTCAAGCGGATGAAGGCAGCCGATAAAGCGACTTACCAGAAACTAACTGCGGAGCAAAAACGTATCAGTGACGCCTTGGCTGTGCTCAGCAAGAAGGGCAAGTACAAGATTTATGCCAATATTTCGCGTAAACCGGACGTTACTTATTTTCTCAACCGTGGTGATGTGATGAACCGGGGCCAGGTCATGTCACCCGGAATCGTAAAGGCGATTCAAAGTTTAAAGTTCGAGATGAAGTTGACAGCAGATGCTTCCGATCGCGATCGCCGGATGAAATTGGTGGAGTGGATTACGCATCCTGACAACCCGCTGTTCAAACGTGTAATCGTGAATCGCGTCTGGCATTATCACTTTGGTGCGGGCATAGTCGATACACCCAGCGATTTTGGATTCAACGGGGGCCGACCAACGCATCCCCAGTTGCTGGACTGGCTTTCCGGACAACTAGTGGATCACCAGTATCAACTCAAAGCGATCCATCGCTTGATTGCGTCATCCACGGCCTATCGCCAGGCTGCTACTTTTGATCCCCGGGCGGCTGCTGTGGATGCCGAGAACCGCCTGCTGTGGAGGAAATCGCCACAGCGATTAGAAGCGGAAGTCGTTCGAGACACCATGTTGTCGGTAGCCGGTGTCCTGAACCTTAAACGAGGGGGACCAGGTTTCGAGGATGTTATGATCGTCCCCAATAATGGAACGACCTACTACCAGCCGTTTGACAAGGAAAACGTGGAATTAAATCGTCGTACGATCTATCGCTTTTCACCGCGCGGTGGACGAATGGCATTGCTGGATGTCTTCGATTGTCCCGACCCATCGTCCGCTGCCCCCCGCCGATCAGTGACGACGACGCCGTTGCAAGCGTTGAGTCTGCTCAACAATGCTTTTGTTTTGCGGATGGCGGATCACCTGGCCAAACGGGTCCAGCAGGACAGCGGCGAAAAGGATTTGGATGAACAGGTAAAACGGTCGTTCCAGCTTTGCCTGGGTCGGTCGCCAACAGACGATGAACAGAAATTATCCCAGCAGCTGGTTAAGCAACACGGCTTGGGAGCACTTGCCAGAGCACTGTTTAATACTAGTGAATTCTTGATCGCCCAATAGGACTGTGGACATGCCAGGAACGTTGAACCGTCGTCAGTTTGTCGAGTGGAGTACCCATGGACTTGGTAGCATTGCGCTGCTCGAACTGCTCCAGCAGGATGGAATCCTGACGGCGGCAGCGCCTTCGCAGCAGTCAACTGGTCACGCACCGCGCGTCAAGCGAGCGATTCAAATCTGTTTGGTCGGTGGCATGAGTCATGTTGATTCCTATGATTACAAACCGGGGCTGACGAAGAAGCAGGGAAAGACGCTGGGGGCAAAAGAAAAACCGGATATTTTCTTCGGTAAGGTCGGCTTGCTGCGAGGCAGTGACTGGGAGTTCAAACAACGAGGCGAGAGTGGGCTTTGGATTTCAGAAATGTTCCCCCATGTCGCCAAGATGGCTGACGAGCTGACGCTCATACGTTCCATGGTTTCTGATTCTGCGAACCATACACCAGCACTTTTTGTCTCCAACAGTGGTTTTCAAGCTAATGGATTTCCGTCACTGGGCAGCTGGCTGTCGTACGGCCTGGGAAGCGAATCGGAAGCTCTGCCTTCGTTTGTTGTGTTGCCCGATGAACGTGGTGGGCCCAATGGTGGTGCTTCAAACTGGGCCAACGGGTTCTTGCCGGGACAGCACCAGGGAGTGGTTTTCCAGGGTGGCGATCAGCCGGTGCGCGACCTGTTCCCGGCAAAGACGATTACCCCAGCCGCAGATCGCGATACACGAAAATTGATCGACTACTTGAATCGTAAGCACCTCGGGAAAATTGGCCAGGATGAAAGGCTGTTGTCACGCATCCGCAGCTACGAACTGGCCGCCCGTTTGCAGACATCCATCCCGGAAGTGAGTCGTTACAACGATGAACCAGAGTCGATCCAGAAGTTGTATGGCATCGACCAGAAAAAAACAGCAGACATGGGACGCCGCTGCCTGCTAGGACGCCGCTTGCTGGAGCGAGGTGTTCGTTTCGTGCAAGTCTATTCGGGTGGGCCAATCGCCGGCAGTCCCAGGGCCAGCTGGGATGCTCATGAAAGTGTTAAAGATAATCACTCTCTTGAAGCTGGCCGCATTGATCAACCAGTGGCTGCCCTGCTCCAGGATTTGAAACAACGGGATATGCTCAAAGATACACTGGTTATGTTCACGACAGAATTTGGTCGTACACCGTTTGCCCAGTCGGCTGCCAACCAGGTGGGGCCCGGTCGGGATCATAATCGGTATGGATTCTCCTGCTGGCTGGCAGGAGGTGGACTGCGAGCCGGCACCAGCTACGGTGAAACCGATGAGATTGGCTGGAAAGTTGCTGCCGATCCAGTGACGTGGAATGATTTTCATGCCACGATTCTCCACCTCTTCGGAATCGAACATGAACAACTGACCTATTACCATAACGGGATCCAACGGCGTCTGACCAATGTGGCCGGTCATGTCGTCAAGGGAATCCTTGCTTAAGACGTGAATTCACTTGAAATTCCAGCCCCGACTGCTAATCCAAGCAATTGCACTTACATAGGGGTTTGTTGATGGGTTACCATCGCGGATAATGGTAAGTAAGTCTATTTCCCGCCTTCCTGTTGGCTGCCTTGACCATGACTCACCTGAGACAATTGTTCTTGATCAGTGGTTTGCTGAGCGGATTCTGGCTATTGCCGGACGGACTTGGGAACCGCAGTGAGGCAGCGGAAAAGCTCCAGTGGCAAAAGGTGGTTGTTGATCCTCCTCGTGTGCAGCTTGCGGGACGTGATGCCATGATCCAGTTGCTGGTTCAAGGGCAAACGAAGCAGGGACAATGGGTGGATTTGACCAAGGCCGCTGAGTACCGGTCAGCGTCGAACAGCGTGGCGACAGTTTCTCAGCAGGGAACCCTCTTGTCGCGGGCTGATGGAGAGACGTCCTTGCAGGTTTCAGTTGCCGGACGCGTTCTCGAAATACCGGTCACGGTTTCAGGATTTTCCAGCTATGGTGCACTGAATTTCGAGAATCAGATCATTCCTATCTTTAGCAAGTTTGGTTGTAATGCTTCCGGATGTCACGGTAAGGCAGAGGGACAGAACGGATTCAAGCTCTCGGTCTTTGGCTTTGATCCCAAGGGTGATTACCAGGCATTAGCCATGGAAGCACGTGGCCGCCGGCTTTTCTTTGGCGCGCCGGAGAAAAGCTTATTACTGCGCAAGGTCAGTGGAATCACGCCTCACGGTGGGGGCACCCTGATTTCTCCCGAGGGCCCCGAGTATCGGCTCCTAAAGACCTGGATTGGATTAGGAGCTCCCTTTGGCAAAGAAAAAGACCCTACGTTAGTAGGAATTCAAGTCGAACCCCAGTCCCGACAACTGGCGATGCTAAAGACACAGCAACTCCGGGTGACAGCTCAGTGGTCCGATGGATCCCGTCGAGATGTGACTGCCATGGCGACTTATCAAACCAATAAAGAATCGCTGGCAACGGTCGACACACAGGGTCATGTGAGTACTGGCCAGGTTCCGGGGACCGTGGCCGTGATGGCCAACTACCTGGGAGCCGTGGCGGTTTTTCAAGCAATCATTCCACGGTCAGAAACGATTGCTGATTACCCGGCGCTTGCAGAAAACAATTTCGTTGACCAGCATGTTCACAAGCAGCTGCGACAGCTGGGAATTATTCCGGCTGGCAGCTGTTCGGATGGCGACTTCTTGAGAAGAACTTTTGTCGACATCATTGGTACCTTGCCGACGGCGGCAGAAGCCAGGTCTTTCTTGACTGATCAGCATCCGGATCGTCGCGGTCGCCTGGTCAAGCAGCTTTTGCAGCGCCCCGAATACGCCGATTATTGGGCACTTAAATGGGCCGATACGTTACGGGTCGAACGGCTCAAATTGGGACGCAAGAATGCCTATTCGTACTACCGCTGGATTCACAACAGCTTTCTCCAAAACAAACCTTTCGATCAGTTTGCCCGCGAACTAATTACAGCCGAAGGACCTCTCAATGAATTACCGGCTGGTCTGTTTTACAAGTCGGTGGGAAGTCCGAAGGATTGGGCGAGTACGGTCTCACAGGTTTTTCTGGGTGTTAGAATTGAATGCGCCCAGTGCCACCATCATCCGTTTGATCGCTGGAGCCAGCAGGATTATTACGGAATGGAGGCATTCTTCGCGCAAGTGAAATTCAAACAAACATCGCGAGGTGAAGCAATTCTGGCTGACGGAAGTCCCAAAACGAAACACCCGCGTACCGGTAAGGAAGTATTTGCCCATCCGCTCGCAACCGACATGCCGACGGAACATCCTGCTGGCGATCGGCGCACAGTCCTGGCCAGCTGGATGACCAGTTCTAAGAACCCCTGGTTTGGTCACAATGTTGCCAATCGTATTTGGGCCCACTTTATGGGCCGAGGCTTAGTCGAACCGCTGGATGACTTTCGGCTGACAAATCCTCCCACTAATCCAGCCTTGCTCGATGCACTGGCCCAGTACCTGGTCGAACATGACTATGATCTTCACGCCTTGATCGAAGTGATTACATCTTCTCAAGCCTACCAGCGTTCGACGGCAGTGAACGAGACCAACCGTAATGATGAAGGTAACTATTCCCGCTTTCTCTTCAAACGCATGGATGCCGAGGTATTGCTCGATGCAATCTGCCAGGTGACTGGCGTGGAGGAAAAGTTCGCCGGGATCCCGCCAGGAAGTCGAGCCATTCAACTGTGGGACAGTGCTGTACCACACTACTTCCTCAAGACCTTTGGACGTCCCGTGCGGGTGACAGCCTGTACCTGCGAGCGCGCCGTGGAGCCGACGGTGGCCCAGGTACTGCATATCCTTAACGCACCTGGGATCCAGGAGAAGCTATCGCATGTTGGCGGCCAGGTGTCCCAATTGGTTGCCAAACACCACAAATCGACAGATCTCGTTGAGGAACTTTACCTCATGATGTACAGCCGTTTTCCAACAGCTGAAGAGCGGAAAACAGGAGTGAATTACTTGAAAAATCAGCCAAATCGACAATTGGCTGCAGAGGATTTGTGTTGGAGTATGATGAACTCCATAGAGTTCGTCTTCAATCATTAGGTACAATATTCCCAGCAGACTGACTGCCACCCAGAGGATTAACGGAAAGGATCCTTTCGATGACCAGGCGAAACGGTTTTTGTGATGGCATGGAACGTCGTGACATGCTTAAGATTGGTGCCGCTGGTGCCATGGGGTTTGGGGTTTCCCTCCCACAACTTCTGCAGCAACGGGCACAGGCAGCCAATCGATCTGTAGATGACATTTCGTTCATTTGTGTCTTCTTGCAGGGCGGTTTGTCGACGATTGATACCTGGGATATGAAACCCGATGCACCTGCTGAATTCCGTGGCGAGTTTAAACCAATTTCCACGAATGTTCCCGGCATCCAGTTATGTGAACATCTTCCCAGGCTCAGCAAGGAGATGGACAAGCTGGCCCTGGTACGGTCTTTTGGCCACAGCAATTCCGGCCATGGACCCGCTGACCATTTCATGCTGACCGGTTACCACCCGACAGCCGGGTTTAACGGATCGCTCAAGCCAAACAATCAGAAACCGTCCCATGGCTCGGTGATCGCTCGCCACTTGGGCCCCCGTGGTTCGGTTCCCCCCTATGTCTGCCTGCCCAAGATGCATAACAGCGCGGGAGCTTCTTACCTTGGTTCCTCGGCTGCACCCTTTGTCGTGGAAGCCGATCCCAATGCGCCGAATTTCGCCGTACCCGATTTAGCACCACCGCTGGATATTTCAGCTCGCCGACTCGGCAATCGTCAACGGTTATTGAAACGCGTTGATCGTTTTCAAAAAGCGCAAGAAGTCGAGGCAAATCGAACAGCTAAGACGCTTAGCACCTTCCAGCAAAAAGCCTTTGACCTGATGACGTCCGAGGCGACCAAGTCGGCCTTTGATATCGAAAAAGAACCGGAGAAGCTCCGCGATGAATACGGGCGGCACTCGCTCGGCCAGTCGTGTCTCATGTCGCGACGGCTGGTGGAAGCAGGAGTCCGTTGTGTGCTGCTCGATCATACCAATTGGGATACCCATTACAACAACTTTAGCGTCTTGAAAAATGACCTGTTACCACATCTTGATAGCGCCCTGTCAACCATGTTGCGAGACCTGGAAGAACGAGGCATGCTGGAAACTACCCTGCTGCTAATCACGGGCGAATTTGGCCGTACTCCACGTGTTAATGCCTCCGCCGGGCGCGATCATTGGGGTCCCAGTAGCGCGATTGCAATGGCTGGGGCAGGGATCCAGGGCGGGACGGTCGTGGGTGCGTCCAATGCACGAGCCGAGCGACCGGAAACCAAGCCGATCGGTCCCGCGGACCTGGCGGCAACCATTTATCACTGCCTGGGCATTGACCCGAAAACGGAATACAAGACTGTCGAGGGCCGTCCTATTCCTGTCGTGCCTGGTGACGGCCGCGTGATTAAAGAACTGTTCTAAACACCATTGAATTTACTGGATGGATAAAGGGGCAATCTCAATGCCAGCGATTCGATCTTTGTCGTTGATCGCTTGGCTTGGTATCGGCCTGTTGATAACACCGGCTCTGTTGGCCGACCCGCCTTTCGTCTCCTATATTTTTCCTGCCGGTGGTCAGCAGGGAACGACCGTTCGTTTCCATGTTGGCGGTCATTATCTGCGCGATACCTGTCCTTTCGAAATGCTAGGCCCGGAGATCCAGGGGCCGTCTCAGCTCAAACGAGCTGAACAAACCCTCTGGTTTGAAGGACCACGGATCCCGATGCCAGCTTCTCAGGCCAAGGAAGATTACCCGCGAGAGCAGTGGGGTCAACTGACGATCGACTCGCAGGCATCCACAGGTTTTCGACGCTGGCGCGTTTGGACCTCCCAGGGAGTCACACCGACGATGAAGTTCGTGGTGGGTGACCTGCCGGAAATCGTGGAACAAGAAATCGACGGTCGACCGGTACCGCAGTCCGTCAAACTGCCGGTGACGATCAATGGCCGCATTTTTCCCCGTGAAGATATCGACATTTGGACCTTCCGGGCTCAGGCAGGTCAGTATTACGTTTGCGAAGTCATGGCCCAGAGACTCGGTTCGCCATTAGATTCTCGATTGATTGTCGTCGATCCCTCCGGAAAACCTGTTGCTGAGAATACGGATGGCATTGGTAAGGATTCCTTGCTCCGCTTCCAGGCAACCCAGGACGGCGTTTACCAGGTGCGGATTCACGACGTTGAGTTCAGTGGCTTACAACATTATGTCTACCGACTTTCTATCCGAGAGGGGTTTTTCGTTGACCACGTCTACCCGCTTGGCGGGCGGCGAGGTTCGACAATTCCAGTTCAACTTTTCAGCCAGGGAGAAAAGCCAAAACAGGTCCAACTCACGATGCCCAAAACAGGTTCCGTAAACCAGTTGCCGCCGGTTAAAGTCGATGGCAAGATGAGTAATCGATTTCCATTTGATCTGAGCGACTTGCCGGAATACCAGGAATCGTTAACCGGGCAAGGTGCTACCAAGGGCGGAGAATGTGAGCTGCCCGCTGTCATTAATGGTCGTATTTCCGAAACGGGCCAGCTCGATACGTGGCATTTTACAGGGAAAAAGGATACGACTCTCCTGTTTGACTTACTGGCCGAACGACTCGGATCACCCCTTGATTCAGTCATGAGGCTACTCGATGCAGAGGGAAAACAACTCGCACAGTCAGACGATATGAGTAAGAGTGAATCTGATTCTCGGTTCGAATTCAAGTTGCCAGTCGATGGACGCTACACGATTGAAGTCAAAGAACGCTTTGCCCGTCGCGGTGGCTTGCAATTTGCCTACCGTCTTTATGTTGCTCCGAAAACAACGGAAGCTGCCGGGTTTTCCTTGCGTTTGCCAGCCGATGCAGTAACCCTGAATCGGGGCGGGGAAGCCAAACTGAAAATCGTGGCCACTCGGCAAGGCGGTTTTTCGGGACCGATAGTGCTCAATCTCTTACACCTGCCCTGGGGAGTTACCAGCCAGGAGGTAACGATTGCTGAGAAAAAGAACGATGCTACGCTGGTTCTCAAGGCCGCGGAAGTCGCCAAGGTCCGGGCAATCCGAGTTCAAGTGACTGGCAGAGCCGCTATCGACGAAGAACAACAGGTCGTGGAAGTTGCCAGGATTTCTGCTGCCGTGAGCGACGACATGGAATTGGATCATTTTATGCTCGCCGTCTCGATGCCCACGCCGTTTAAAGTCACTGGAGAATTTGAGACGAAGTATGCGGCCCGTGGTTCGACTTACCGGCGACATTACACGATTGAACGGGGCGGCTTCGAGGGACCAATTGAGATTCGTATGGCCGATCGGCAGGTGCGTCACTTGCAGGGTGTTCAAGGTGGCTCGCTGATCGTACCGGCAGGGCAGTCGAAATTTGATTATTCGGTTCAGCTGGCACCCTGGATGGAAGTTGGGAGAACGAGTCGCACTTGCGTGACCGCCATTGGTTTCTTGAAGGATGAATATGGAAAACAGCATGAAGTGAGCTACACCTCCCACGGTCAAAATGACCAGGTGATTCTGCTGGTCGATCCGGGACAACTCGATGTCAATATTCGACCACGCTCGGCAGCATGGATCGCTGGCCAGACGCAGGAGCTGGCGGTTAAGCTGGGCCGTGGGCAAGGACTGGACCAGGCGGCGCGGGTCGAACTGGTCGTTCCCAAACATATACAGGGTGTGCACGCGGAACCATTTGTCATTGCTGCCGGGCAGACCAGCGGTCTGCTGAAAATACGCTATGGCAAGGATGCACACGGACCGTTCAATATGCCTCTCACGGTGCGAGCCACGGTGCTGGTGAATGAGCAACCGTATACGGCAGAGCAGAAGTTTGAAATCTTCGCACCCCGCTAGCTGAGGCGGAAACATGGTCGCTGGTCTGCCCAGCGGCTCTCTTGAATATCTTCTTCAACTGGTTGTGAGGTGCCGCTCTGGCAATCTACAATCAAGCATAGAATTGAGAGCCGATCGCCGGCTATTCCCGTTGTTTTACGAGAAAAACAGGTTGTGAATCGTATGAAAATAGAGTGCACGAAACGAGATCGTCGGCTGGTAATGAGGGTTCTGATTTGCCTGTTAGTGTTGGGGACAGTTTGGAATGGACCCACGCAGATCATGGCTGCACCACCCGCTGGAACCATCTCTCTCTTCAACGGTAAAGACCTGACGGGCTGGGATGGGGATCCGACTCGTTGGTCCGTTCGTGACGGAGCGATCACGGGGAAAACGACCGCCGATCGTCCCTTAGACCACAACATCTTTTTGATTTGGCGTGGTGGAACGGTCAAGGACTTTCAACTGCAGATGAAATTTCGCATCGAGGGTGAAGATGGTTTTGGAAATTCAGGAATCCAATATCGGAGCAAGGAATTGAAAGACCTGGGCAAATGGGTGCTCGGTGGTTACCAGGCCGATATCGATCTAACCAAGAAACATATGGGCATTCTCTACGAAGAGAAGATGCGAGGGATTATTGGACCCCGTGGCCAACAGGTTGTGTTAACGCCCAAAACCGCTGGCAACCAGGCAGCGGCCAAGAAGAATA
>JAYGDG010000446.1:0-3583 GCA_046583015.1 Pirellulaceae bacterium
ACGGTCTTGCTGCTGATTTCGCGTACGTTTTCCACCTGCAACTGGTCGGCTTCGAATTTAAACTGTCGATAGTTGGTAGAAAAGTAGATGCTGCCGCCCGGTTTCATCCTCACCAACAAGTCCTTGAGTAATTGAGCCCAATGTTCCTGCAAGATCCAGTCGCTTTCCAGGTCCTTGCTGTTAGAAAAGGTCGGTGGGTCGACGATGGCCAGGTCATAATACGGCGTTCGCGGCAGTTGGCGAAGAAACTCTCGTCCATCTGCCTTAACAAAAGAATGCTCGGCGCCGCTAAAGCCATTGAGATCCATGTTTCGCTTTGCCCACTGCAAATAGTTTCCTGACAAGTCGACCGTCGTCGTTCCCGCCGCGCCACCGGCGGCTGCGTAGACCGAAAAGCTTCCTGTATAGCCGAACAGGTTCAAGACGTTGCGATCAGCAGCATTTTCTTTAACCAGCGAACGTGTAATTCGGTGATCCAGGAACAAACCGGTGTCTACGTAATCCGACAAGTTGACAAGGAATTTCAAACCACCCTCGTTAACCGTCAGCTCATACTGATCGCGGGACACCGGTTGATGTTGCAAATCACCCTTTTGCTGTTGCCGACGTTTCAAGAACACTTGCTTGCGATCTACCGAGAGTGTTTCGGCCGCTGTCTTCTGCATCAACTCCAGCCAATCCACGTGTTGTGCGCGATCGCGATCGTGCGGGCGTTCATATTCCGACATATGAAGATGATCTTCATAGCGGTCAACCACCAGTGGAATCTCCGGGATATCACGATCATAAAGTCGGTAGCAGGTAATTCCCTGGCGAGTTGGCCAACGACGCAAATGCCGTGCACGCTTTTGCAGTCGCCTCGCGAATAACTCCGCCTGTTCCTCAGCCTTGGCACTGAGACCACCAAAAACGGGCATCGCTATCTCCGCTTCACCACCATCGCCCGACGGTTTCGTTTGCTGAGGCGTCGGTCCGTGAAACTGATAGTAAGTACATTCGATCCGCCCGTTATAGAGTTTCCGACGGCGGTCAGCCTGTTTCTCCAACAATTGCTCAAACTGAGGATAGGCTGTCAGGACAAAGTGCGACCAGGTCGACAAGCGGCGCAAGATTTCCGGTATCGATTCATACACTTCGCGTAAGAGACGGTCGTTGGCTAGTCGCTCACCATAGGGAGGATTCGCAATCACACAACCGTGCTGTCGTTTACTGGTCGTCTCTTGAAAAGACCGCTGTTGAAAGTGGATCTGTTCGCCAACACCGGCCAGTTCCGCATTCTGACGTGCCGATTGCAGGGCACTGGCATCGATATCCGTACCGATCAGCCGTTCTTCGAACGCTGGCTCTCTCAAATCACGGGCTTCGGCGCGTGCCTCTTCCCAGGCCGTGCCTGGAATTTGAACCCAGGCTTCTGCGGCAAATTCGCGATTCAAACCGGGAGCCATGTTGCGTCCAATCAAAGCTGCCTCGATTGGGATAGTCCCACTTCCACAAAACGGATCAATCAGTGGCCGTTCCCGGTTCCAGAAGCTGAGTTGAATGAGCGACGCGGCCATCGTCTCTTTAAGGGGCGCCACGGTTGAATAACGGCGATATCCCCGCTTGTGGAGACTAGGGCCAGTGGTATCGATCGTCAGGGTCGCCTGATCATTGAGAAGTGCAATCTGACACCGATACTCGGCACCGGTCTCCGGAAGCTCGATCGCCTGATAGGTTGCCCGTAGATTTTCAACAATTGCCTTCTTGACTGCCCGTTGCACCGCCGGAACGCTGGACAATTGCGATTTAATCGAACGCCCATCTACGGGGAACCGTCCGTCGACAGGAATCCAGCGACCCCAAGCAACTTGCTTGGTCGTTTCAAACAGTGTATCGAAATCACTCGCCTGGAACGTCTCCACCTCGATCAAGACACGATCTGCAGTCCTCAGCCAGAGATTCGCCCGACAGATGGCTTCCTGGCCCCCCCGAAAACGAATCCAGCCCGGGGCAATAATTTCAGCGGGATAGCCGAGGCTCACAAGTTCACGCTTGGTGAGGGCTTCTAACCCAAAAGCGGTCGTGGCTATCAAGTTTAACTGGTCGGACATCGGCACATCTTCATGAGGTTGTCGTGGAAGGTTGTTAATTAGGGTGCCTTGGAAACCGTTAAAGGCAGTTTATCGACAAGCAGGCTGGCGAGTAGTTTCGCAACGAACTCATGTCCACGTGCATTCCAGTGAGGGTCGGTCCTGAAGACGAGTGGAAATTCATTGGTCGACTGAAAATCGTTGAGCAGATTATAGACCGGAAAACTGGCCGTCTGGGCGCGCTCGTCAAAGTACTCAAAAATAGCATATTGATGCGGTTCGTGAAGACCGTAGGCAAACACTTCCCAGTTCTCTGGACATTCCTTGTCGTTCCAGTGGTGATAACGCGGCGAGACCACCAACACGAATTGCGCATCGATCTCTCCACACAACCGGGCAATACGCTCGATGTTCTGCCAGCTGGCGTCAAAGTATTTACGGGTCAGGTCCAGCGGATGTCGGTAGATAAAGAACCGTTCGGTTTCGATCACGCCATTTATTTCAAGATGAAATCTATTGTATGCCATCGGATCAAACGGTTGATGGGATCGAAACAACCTGCTGAGCAGTCGAAACGGCGCGGTCACCGGCTGCTGGCATGGTTTGAGCAGTCGCCACAAGGCTCCGTAATAGGGGTAAGGTTTTGACAATTCCGGTCCTTCGAAAGGGCCCGGCACCGCACGTTCGGGTGAATATTCCAAGCCGTAATCGTAATCATCGCCAATGTCAGTGCAGTCCAGCATCAGAACTACAAGCTGAGGTTTGTAATGACGTGCCACGAGATCGAGCATTTTTTCTTCTAGTAGCGGCGAATAACTCAAGATACCCGCATTCAGCACTCCCACCGATTCGCTCTTCGTTTGCAACCTTAAAACGCGCTCCAGGACTTGGGGGTAAGCCCTCTCAGCTTCGATCCAGGCGCCAAACGTAAAGGAATCACCAAGACATACGACTCGTTTTTCAAGGCTAGAAAACGATTCTCGCGAATATGCAGTCCGCAAGCCATCTTCATTGGTTTGCACCAGCACATGATTGCCTTCGAAATAGCCAAGATGCGATTTCTTGTTGGCCTGCAAGACATGATGCTGATGGGCTGATCGCAAGTGACGAAACTCCGGCAATCCCAGTGGCGGATAGGCTACGCGGAGGAACACTTCCAGGCAGCCGGCAGTCACCAGGACAGAGATACCAGCCAGTAAAAACTGTTTCCAATACCTGGCTCGATGACGAACCACCAGCACCGCCGCAACGCCCAGTACCCAATAGAAGCCCAATGACAGTAAAGCGACCTTCTTGTTGGCCCCACCGTCATTGGAGAGATGGTCAATTCCGCCTAACAACACGAACACCGCCAACAGCAGAGTTCCCGCGGTTCCGACCCCAATCAGAATGTAGTCCCTGCGTTTCAAATCAACCTGGTTCCTGCTCAGGAGCCCTTGCCCCTCATGTGGCGAAATCAACAACCTTCCCATCGATACAGTATTTATCATATTAAACTGCCGCTTCTATTACAT